>NZ_CAWUDI010000007.1:0-210755 GCF_963920925.1 Calothrix sp. CCY 0018
GCACGGTTCTGAAGGAGAGGTGCCCTGGATAATACCAGGCATCGACTCTAACAATACTTATGAATAACAATAAGCAAGGAGATTACATATAATAACTGTATTTTAAAAAGCAGCAGCGGTAAAGATTATCGCAATTTAGAAAATGAACTATAACCTTGTTTAACGTCAATATTTGAAAAATTTATTATGTCACTTCAAGATTCGCAGATAGCAGATCGTATACTAGCGGTTGACGATATACCTGACAATCTGTTTTTAGTCCAGGCTCTTTTGGAAAGCGAAGGATACGAAGTTAAGTTAGTCACCAATGGTGAAACAGCATTAAAAGAGGTTGAGGAATTACCGCCAAGCTTGATACTTTTAGATGTTATGATGCCGGAAATAGATGGTTATGAAGTCACCCGGCGCATCCGTAATATTGCTGATGATAATTATATTCCGATATTATTAGTAACAGCCTTCGACGATGCTAGCGTTGTTGAAGGTTTAGATGCAGGTGCAGATGATTTTATCCGCAAACCTTTTGATACAGATGAGTTACTTGCAAGAGTACGCAGCCTTTTGCGTCTTAAACACAGCATCGACGCACAGAAAAAAATGACTCGTCAACGTGAAGACTTTGTATCGCGTTTAACTCACGATTTACGAACCCCTTTGGTAGCTGCCGATAGAATGTTAAACCTGTTTTTACAAGAAACATTCTGCAAAATTTCACCAGAAATGAAAAAGGCGATCGCCGCAATGGTTCGCAGTAATAATAATTTACTAGAAATGGTAAATACCCTGTTAGAAGTATCGCGCATTGAAGCAGGGAAAAAAACCATGAATTTTGAAAGCTGTAGGATGAATTCTATAGTTGAGGAAGTAGTTCAAGAGTTAAGCCCGTTAGCGCAAGAAAGAGAATTAACTGTTGAATTTAAAAATGATTTTTCCGAAGAAAACGAAGATGCTGGTATAGTTAATGGCGATCGATTAGAATTGCGGCGCGTTGTAAGTAACTTAATTGGAAATGCGATTAAGTTTACCGATGAAGGTAAAATTGAGATACGTCTATCAGAATTTACCGATAATACTCAAGATTGGGTAAAATTAGATGTAGAAGATACTGGTTATGGCATTGCTCAAGAAGACCAAAAAATTATATTTGAACGTTTTCGTTCCGGTAGAAATAAACGTTCTGGTAGCGGTTTGGGACTTCATTTATCTAAGTGGATTGCAGAAACACACAATGGAAAAATAGAGTTTGCTTCGGAACTTGGTAAAGGTAGTGTATTTACCTTTTTATTACCACGGGGATAAAATAATTATGGTTATTGCGTATTCTCACAGGATGTTTGGAAAGTCTATAAATATACCTAAAACCTCTCTCCAAACCTCTCTCCTACAAGGAGAGAGGCTTTAAAATCCCCATTCCCTCGTAGGGGGGTCTAAAAATTGGGTTTGTACTTGCCCCCATTTCATGCTTTAAAATCCCCATTCCCTCGTAGGGAAGGGGGGTAGGGGGGTTAGGTTTCCAGTATTTTGAGATAAAACATAATACTTTTAAAACATCCTCTCAAATGCTAACTAGATAGCTTGTATAAGGGAACAGGGAATAGGGAATAGGCAACAGAGTTAAAAGAGGACATTACTAATTATTTTTAGTTATTTAAGTTAATAATCCTTGCATAGCAAAGTTTACGGAAATTTTCTCCGAAACTTGAGCATACGAGGAAATGAAGAACCATAATTATGAGCTATTAACTAATAATCAATATTGCTATTTGTTAGTAAAGGGTTATACAACAGCTACACAAAACTTAAATCTGGTGTTAGACCGTATTGTTTTGCTACCGTTTCAATCCCTGATAGGGATTAGAGTTGATTTCAACTTAGTTTTGGTCTAGGAGGTTACTTTGGTCAATTAGTTTCAATCCCTGATAGGGATTAGAGTTGATTTCAACTGTTCCAGGCGCAGGAAAAGATTACTTCGTAAGTGTTTCAATCCCTGATAGGGATTAGAGTTGATTTCAACCCTTGTATGCCCCAGATTTCATAAAGACTGGCAAGTTTCAATCCCTGATAGGGATTAGAGTTGATTTCAACCTATCACACCTCAATATATTGTTTAAGTCGCCCGTTTCAATCCCTGATAGGGATTAGAGTTGATTTCAACCTATAATGATTCTCGATTTTGGCAATATCCGTGTGTTTCAATCCCTGATAGGGATTAGAGTTGATTTCAACGGATTAGTTTGGCGGCGATCGCG
The DNA here is from genome assembly GCF_963920925.1 of Calothrix sp. CCY 0018. NCBI lineage: Bacteria > Bacillati > Cyanobacteriota > Cyanophyceae > Nostocales > Calotrichaceae > Calothrix > Calothrix sp. CCY 0018. The sequence goes on from NZ_CAWUDI010000007.1 coordinate 2,250, forward strand.
CTGCCAAATTCGTTTCAATCCCTGATAGGGATTAGAGTTGATTTCAACCGCGGGGGAATCAAAGAAGGCGGGAATAAAAAAGGTTTCAATCCCTGATAGGGATTAGAGTTGATTTCAACTCTACAAAGACTTGATTGATTGGTTAAATCCTGTTTCAATCCCTGATAGGGATTAGACTTGATTTCAACTAGAATTTACCTTAAGCAATTTGGGTCGCAAGCTGTGTTTCAATCCCTGATAGGGATTAGACTTGATTTCAACTTTGAGATTATTTTTTCTGCCAGCCCCGCAGGAGTTTCAATCCCTGATAGGGATTAGACTTGATTTCAACAGCTTTGTTCGATGCAGGAGAAGAAATCAATCTATGTTTCAATCCCTGATAGGGATTAGACTTGATTTCAACGAAGTTAGCGCGATCGTACCGCTTTTGTCAGGTGTTTCAATCCCTGATAGGGATTAGACTTGATTTCAACTCAGCTTTTTCTTCTGTCCAGGTTTTATGGACGTGTTTCAATCCCTGATAGGGATTAGACTTGATTTCAACTCCGGGCATCTGGAAGCCTTTAAATATAAGGTTTTCAAGGTTCGGTTGCGCGGATGGTCTAATAATAGCATGAGAAAATGAAATTGAGAAGGGGGTAAATGGCTGAAACCCGTTCTGAGTAAGGGGCGCGGATGGGTGCTAGTGTTTTTTATCCTCAAAGCCTTGTGTATTCTGAGATTCAGCCATTTTTTATCAAACCTGTTTTTCAAGACCTACCCATCCGCGCTATTCAGCGAAGAAAATGCTGTCATCGCGAGGTTTTTCACCACCAATACGTTCCACTTTACCAAAACAGCAAGCGCATAAAAAATAAAAGCGGATGCTATCGGTGTCGGATTTGATTAATTTATTCAAGCGACTTCTTAACTTAGCATATTGAGTATCAGTGAGTTGACACTCGAAAATGCTGTACTGTAACCATTGTCCGTAGGATTTGAGAACTTTATGGATTTTTGTGCGACGATTGTCTTCTGAAATATCGTAACTGACAACAACGTTCATAGATCCTCCCAAACCCTCCAATAAACAGGAGGGCTTAATTTAATTTTATTTCATCACCAACGGTGGATATTTATCTGTTTCACCCATCAGGTATTTCCCTAATAATCTGGCTTGGATTTCAAAAGCTTCTTGGTAACTACATTTGCGCTTCATTACCGGATGGGTAAATCGAGTTTGCTTCTTTTGAGTGTATAGTTTGAGAAACGTTTTTCGTCCTTCTTTAGTCAGAGAAACAGCATTGCTTACGGGTTCGGTTTCAAAATCTTCTGGTTTTAATAAGCCCTTATTTAAAGTAGATAACACCATCGCATCTACCACCAAAGGGCGAAATTCTTCCATTAAATCCAAAGCTAGCGAAGGTCTTCCATAGCGATCGCAATGTAGATATCCTAGATATGGGTCAAATCCAACGATGTTAACTGCACCTTGGACATCGTGACGTAGCAGCGAATAGCCAAAACTGAGTAAAGAATTCACCGGATCTGTTGGCGGACGACGTACCCGACGAGTAAATTTATACTCTGTAGCGCGAATCATTTGGTCAAAACCACCGAAATAAGCCGCACTACCCGCACCTTCCAAACCTCGCAGAGAATCAATATTTTGAGTGTTGTCAATTGGTGCGATCGCGTTTTCTAAGCGGGTAATATTTTTAGATAAATCGAGTTCGGTTGATTCTCTTTGACGACGAACCATAATATTGCGGTAATTCTTCAGCTTACCCCTAACAAAGCTTTGTACCGCACCAACAGATGTCTGTGAATTTTCATGAGCTTGCCATTGCGCTCTGCGGAGAAAAAGATTTTTACTAAATTCCGGTTCTAATCTTCCTAAATAACGACCTGTTTCTGTCATAAATGTCAGGGGAATATGGCGTTCTAATAGTTCGTAAACTAGCGCAGGTGATATAGTTGCTCGTCCTAAAACAACGATACCATCGACCTTAATTAAAGGAACATCTAAAATATACTTTTTTTCAAACTTAACGGTAAGACGTTCATCAACTTTACCTACAAAAGAATCCATTTGCGTAACGTAAACTGTACCCATGATTAATCAATTATCAATGAACAATGAACAACGAACAAATTTTAAATTTCTTGATAGCGTTTCACTTTATCAACAGCCATCGGTAAGCATTGTGAATAAAGACTGCATCCTTTACAGCGTTTGCTATAAATAGCCGGTGGCATTTTTCCGGTTTCCAATAAATTAGTAACATCAGCAATCGTGGCAATAGTTTCTGCTCTCAAATCATCGTTAATTTCTACCAACTGACGTTGATGAGTTTGAGCATAATAAACATAGCCAGTTGCGATCTCTTTTCCCGTCATTTCCTCCAAACACAAAGCCTGAGCGCAAACCTGCAATTCATCGTTATCCCATTCACCCTTACGTCCCCGCTTGTATTCCACCGGATACCACTCATCATTTTCTAACTCAATTAAATCTGATTTTCCGATTAACTTATATTTCTCAGACTTCAACCAAATAGCGCGAACTTGCCAAATATTTTCTTGATTACCATCACCAACAGTGTGAACTCGTTCGTGTAAACTTGTGCCTTCAATCGTGTATTGATTGTCTGTAAATTCCCCTAAACAAAACATCCGCCAGCAACGATGCGGACAATATGAAAATTGGTTTAAAGAAGCGATAGTTATGTAATCTGTGTTGTTCATATGTATATTTAAAATGTACTTTTTGGTAAACAGATCCTACCCGGAAATCAATTTCCGGGTAATAACTTAATTATTAAATTGTCCTCCGGACAGTTAGGTTATGTCCTCCGGACAGTTGGGTTATGTCCTCCGGACAGTTAGGTTATGTCCTCCAGACAGTTGGGTTAAGGAACGAAACCCAATCTACAAGCTGCTCTCCACCCTACAAGAAACTTTTTTTATTTACATACAATCCAAAATTGTTTAACTCCTAACTCTCCTCCCCATCCCCATTCCCATAGTGGTTTTTCTGCCAATTCCTGTATATAAAGCAAAGTCAGCTAAAACATTAATTTGCTTGATTTGAGTTGCTTCAACATCACCCATAATTCGATAGTTAACTTCACCAATAATGCCAATGAATTTACTGCGCGAATCGGGAACTATTTCGGTATGGATGTTGATAAAACTAGGAAAAATTGCATCAAAATTTATTCCTTCAAGCTCAATCCCGCTATATTTATTCCACCGAGAAAGCAAAGATTTAAATACAGATTCCCTTGTTGGTAGCGTGCTGTCGTATTTACCTTGTCGCCAAGCGGTAGGAGTTGCGAAGTTGATAGAAATAATCCGCTCCGAATCGCTGGCTTGCTCGTAAAGTTGTGTATAAGTGCAAGCATTCGCCCAAGGTTGGGTAGATTGGGGAGTACCTTGAATGCTGGTAATATACAAATCGGCAGAGCCTAAATGCCAAGGCTGTTGTGGATTAATATTTAGCCACAGTTGGGTTAACTTACCAAATAGCGCATCATCGAGTAGAGAAATTCGCCACCAGCAAGATGTACCCGTCGGAATCATTTCTTGATGTTGGGATTGCAATTTATATCCCTTATTAATGGGAGAATGCTTTTTACTAATTTGTAAAGGGGATAACGTAAAAGCTTTATCGGCTTTTGAGTCGTGTAAATAGGCTCCCAATTCTGCATCAACGGAAGTTACCAGGGTGAGGAATAAAGCGTGTAAGTGTCTTCCGGTGAGGAATTGCGGGTAGATGGGGGATTTTGGGGTGAGGTTGAGGATTAGGCTGTGAGGCATTTTACAGTTAACAGTTAACAGTGAGCAGTAACCAGGTTGTAGGGTGCGTTGTTGCTTCAGCGCAACGCACCATTTCTACTATTAACCTTTAAATCGATACTCCATTTTTGCAGGGATTTTTAATTTTTTGGAAGTGAAGGGATTTTCAAATTGGTAAAACTGCCCTTCCTTAATAGTGACATTTTGAATCAAACTTACAGGAGGCATATTTACAACGTCGTAGCTGACAACTTGATGAGTAAACATGACATCCAAGGGATTTAAAGGATGAGGAAAAGTAAAATAACTCGTTTTCGATTCAAATTTGTCTATTGCTTTAATATTAACTTCAGCTTTACTCATCCACTTTCCCAAACGAATCCATTTTGGTAGTTTATCTTTTAGTTGAATATCCTTTTGGGAAATAATAAAAAACTCAAACTGGCTTTCCGGTGCAATTTCTTTCGCTCTGCCAAAACTGGGAATATTCTTTTGGGTTTTCTGCATCTCAACATGGTAATTATTATTGGCATATTTCCAGGTGTTGAGAACAGATGTATGGTGAATAGAATGCGCTGGAGTAACGTAAATTCCTTGCTGATTTAATGGTGTTAAGTGTTGTTCGTATTTGGGAACTTGTTCGGAGCAGAAGTAGCGGTAGGAATGTTCTTCAGCAACGGTAGTAGCGTAAATTTCGCTATCAACTAAACCTAATGCGTAACACAATGCGTAATTGTGGATTACAGGTTCGGTTTCGTAGAGTCTGCCGATTTCGCGGGTTGCGAAATAAACGCTGTCGTGTAATTCTAATTGACAGCAATAAATTATAGTCATGGCTATTACTTAGTTGCTGCTTTATCTTTATCTTTGCTCTTATCTTTTATTTTGATGTGAACTTTGGCATATTCTTTTGCTTCATCATCAGCTTTTTTAAGAAGTTTTTTTAGTTCATCTTCGTTGGCAGTAATAGCTTTTACTTCTTGAAGTACTGCTGCGAATTGCTCGTTCAGATAATCTTGATGCACAATAAATTCATCAGCCATTTGTGATTCTATCGCAGTTCTCGCCGCAGCAATTACATCATCTTCATCCAAAGGTTCCGGAGAGTTGATAGTATTATTAGCTTTCATTTCATCATAAATTGCTTGAGTCCAGCGTAAGTTACTTGTAATTTCACCATCAGCAAAAATTACCCCAATTAATTCATTTCTTACCCTTCCCGTGCGGGTGGTTTGCGCTCCGTAATGACGGGTACGCAGTATGTTATTAAATACATATAAAAAGCTTGCTTCTGTAGGGTCTTTTAATGTCACAATACTAGGGAAGAAAACTTGCGGTCTAATATGGTCTTGTTGATTGATTCTACTAGTAACTTCACCAGGTTTAGAACCGTTTTCACCTTTGGATGTCATTGTACCATTTTCAAAGGGAGCGTTTAAAGTAAATGTTTCGTGAGATTCATCAAAAGCGGTAATTGAAAATGCGGTATCTACAACAACTTTTGATTTTTCGGAACCAGAATCGCCAATTGCAAAACCATAGATAATACAATCGGGATTATCCATTGCAAATTTTACGTTATACTCGCATTCTTCATCTTTTACTAAACCATAATTACGCATTAATTCGCGACCGACTAAACGTTCTGGTGTCGATTGTTTGCGTTTGAACATGGAAAGACGACTAATTGTATTTTTATCTTTCTTACCCGCTCTAACTCGTGATTTATTTAATTCTCCATCTGTTTGAAATAATGGATAAGATTCGGTGACACGAATTGTGAGGAAGTGAACGTATTTTCCCATTGGTTTGTAGGGAATTTCGGTGTGGAATAATTTTGAGTCGATGGATTTTAAGAATGTCATTAGTTTGTCCTGTTATAGATTTAATGCTGATTAACCGCAGAGACGCAGAGAACACAGAGGTAAGAGGTTAGGAAGGTTAACCTGTTTCTTCTTGGTTATTGTTTTGTTGATTTTCTTTATCATTTTCAAGACGATAAAGGAATTCACAGGTATCGCGAATTAAGTTGATTTGTCTACCAGCTAAACGAGCGCGATCGCCAGCAAATGCTTTTTCAAAGATATCCTCTACAAAGTACCGAGCAAATTCAAGTACTGCTTGTCTTTCTTCTTCTCTTTCTTTGTTATTAAATACCCAACGTCCCTCAGCAGTGGAAGCGTGAACTCTATCCATTAATTTATAAACTTCTGCTGCCACTACTAATACCAAACATTCTCCTCTATGTACGCTTAATTCAGCTTTGAGAATAGTTTCGGCTGCAATATCAATCGGTTTGAGTACTGCGTTAGACTTAGGATTATATTTCTTATTAGCTCTATAAAACTTCCGATAAAGTTCAGTTAATTTTTGGGTATGACATAAATTTGATTCAGATTCCACAATTAATTTCTCCTGTTTGATATCATATTTAACGTAAGGGTCAAAACACGGATAAAAGTCATAAGTATAAAGTTTAATTTTCTCAATTCGTGCGGTTTCAACTCCTTGCTTTCTCACCCAGCGATTCAGATAAGAAAACACATACAGCGGACTAGTTTCAAAGTCCTTTGCTAACTCTGTGAATTTACCCCAGTTTGCATCGTAACCAGATTTACCTTGTTTGGCATTAACATCAAGATGAATTGCATAAGCTGCGGTTAAAACATTAAGAGGTGCAGAATAATTTTTATTATTATCTTGCCAACCTTCCAGAATATAATCTAACCGAAACTTATCCTGTTTTACCAAAGCGCGGAATGCATGAGGAGCGCTATCAAGAAATACGCTTTCTTCAAATTCTGCACCATCATTAAACGGGGGAATAGGAGACTCAGAAACTACGGTTTTAACATCTAAAATCATTGGGAAAGCAAAAGCTAACCAAGTTGGCATTATCCAAGATTCAGTATCGCCCGAATCCCTTCCCGGTGGTAACGCCATGAAGTAAAATGTTAATGGTTGGTCTTCAGGATAAGAAAGTTTAAAGGTACGATCTTTTTTATAATTTGGGTCATCTTCTGGTAGGCTTTTCTGATATTGTAAGTCTTCATCAATCAAGAAAGCATCGATACTTTGATATTTATCTTTAGTTAAATTAGCCTGCAAATCTTTAGTAATAAAATGATTGCGAATGCTAGTATCAAATCGAGTTTGAGCAATACCGCTATAAGCTATCTGTAAAAACTTATTAGTTTCCGGGGTAAAATAGTAAGTCGGATAAAAGTAGAGATAGCGATATTTTCCATCTTCAAACCGTTTACCAACAGCTTGAGTTTGATTCATCAAAATTTGTCGCAGCATCATTTCTAAACCCGCAATGCTGGAAATATTGCGTTTAGCATTTGAACCTCCTAGCATCTGTTTATTTGTATAAACTTGAGGTGTAAATAAAACAGCCGATTCCATTTGCTCGGTAACAGTATAAGCAGAATGAGAAATCGAGCAAATTAACTGCTTGCCTCTACCGGATTTTTTCGCTGTATTGTAATTACTTAACTCATTAAGAAACGTTTCAACTTGATTTTCTACATCAACTTCTTGCTCGCTACCCGGTAACATTACCACCCGTTGAACCCACAACCTCAGATCATCCCAACCATCTGCAAGTTTATATTGAGAAGTAATCGGTTCAATTAAGGTTTTGATATAAGCAATAACTGGCTGACAAATTTCTTTGACATCTTCAATTCCGGTATGATGTTCTAGATATTTTGCAGCAAGATAATACCATTCATAAGGAACACCCCCAGTATTTCCTTTTAATTTATTCTCTTTGAGACTTTTATTAATATCCTGAACAGCTTTAATTTGCGGTAAATATTCAGCTAAATTCCAAAATTCTGCAACCTTGTGAATTAAATCCAGTTGAGGTAATTCGGGTAAATTATTATCTTTCTTCCGTGCAGCTTCAATTAATTTAACCTTTTCACCCCAAATTTTTCTACTAGCTAAATCCCCAAATTCTGCTATTTGGTCAATTCTAATGTCGTCAGCAAATTTTAAATCAAAATCTGGCGGTAAAACATCTTTCTCCTGAAACTTTACTAAATTATCGCTACGACTTTTAGCAACAGAATCTTTCTTCGGATGTAAAATCCGTAAAGTAGCATCTAAACCAACTTGCATTAAACTAATATCATCAAAAAACAAGTTGTAATAGTCAGCATACTTCATCCCCTTCCCATCTCTACCAAAACCAGTTTGCCGCAATCGCAATTGATTTGCACAAAGAGATTTAATAGTATTAATAACTCTATCTGGTAAATCTTCTTGAGAAATAGAAGGAGCATCCCGCAAAGCTAAATAAATAACTCCCGTCGGTAAATATAGCAACGGCTCATAATATTTATTATCTTCAGTATTTAAACTAGTATGAGCCGCAATCAAAGCATTATTTACGACGTTAGTTAATACCCCTCTATTCTCAGCAATGCTGTGATAGGTAAACTGCAACTCTCCATCACTCAGAGTTGAAAGAAGTTCCTTAAATTTATAACTTTGTGCATCTTGAGGATGCTTGATAATAGAAGCCAAAGAATCAGCTAAACAGGTTAATTCCCAGAGACAGCGAAGAGTGCGATCGCGCATCACTGGATTTAATCCAAACTCCGAAAAATTCCAGTTTGTATCCCAGCGTCGTTGAGCATTGTAAGCCATACACAACAAATCATCTAGATACTCTTTATAGGCTTCCGGTTGATCGGGATTGATAAACTTATCCAAACCCAACTGACGCACCTTTTCATCAATAATTTGACGATGTTTGTCTATAGGTAACTTGCGACAATCATCTGGTACATCTGGGAATTTTTCAAAGTCGTGGAGAATAAACCCAGCAATTACCAAACGACGTTCTTTTTCTTGCACTACCCGCATGGCTGTAGTATTAAGTTGTACTAAACGGCGCTCAATTAAATTAGCAGGAAATAATCCGTTAAGTAAGTGAGTATTTAAAGACTGATCTCCCGCATTATCCCTTCTAACTTTAGCCTTCCCTTCAGCTTGATTTCTTTGATCTAATTCATCAAAATATTTACCACCTTTTGCCGTGACACCGATAGCTATCTGTAAAAGATTCGGCAATACATACTTTGCGAAATCTGCCATTACTTCATCATCGGGATTTTCGGCTTCAATAGCTTCTCGTAACAGCTTGTATGTAAGTAATTCTTGCGCTGTTTCAATTGTTCTGTCTGATGTTTCAAAGCTAAAATCTACATCTTCATCATCCAACCAATCATCATCTGAATCTTCTGGCTGAAAATTATCTTCTATATCAAATAGTGACAGTTGTTTGCTTTCTTCTGAATCTTTTGTTTTTTTAGCCATTATTTCTATCTCTCATACACCCACTGAATAGTTGTTATATTTAATTTTGTTTAAGCTCTATTGCTGTATTGGGAAATATCTGTAAATAATGTCCGTAACTGTTGATTAGCTACATCATGGCATTCAAAATTTGAATTGGCAAGTAATATCCGGATAAAGTGTCCGTGTATTTTAAAGAATAAATTTTGTAGGGTGCGTGACACATAGAGTAATAATAAAGTTATTAGAATTCGACCTTCACGGAACGCTGTCGCTAAAATCTCCTCATCTCCGGGGTCTTCATTCCAATCTCCCGTCCAGACAACATCGTAGCCAGCATTGAGAAATTGAGTTTTTAACCCACCTGGCACGCAACTGTCTAAAAGTAGCTTCACCCTTAAGACTCCACGGATAAAAGTTCAATTCTTTCATGACCAACTAATCTACGTGCGTAAACTAAACAAGCTTGTATATCTTCGGGTTCTAGCCACGGATAACCCTCCAGTAAAGTTTCAAATGTATCACCTGCCGCTAGCATTCCTAAAACGTGTTCAACCGCAAGACGGCGATCGCGAATTATGGGTTTACCTCCAAATATTTTGGGATTGACTGTTATTCTATTTAAAAGTGTTTGCTCGTTCATGTTTAATTCAAAGTCATTTAGGATTTTTCAATTTTCAAAGAAACGGAAGGAAGCTTGTTTAAAATTAAGTTGCTTTAGGTTTGTTCTTCGCTGAGGTACTCAACCACCCATTTGCTTAACTACTTTCGGGGGTTAAGAATTCCTACGTCTGAACTTAATACCGCAAGCTGCTCATCTCTTTGTAGAATGTAACTGGTTAAATTTTAAAATAATCAAATTAATGTAATTAATTGAAAAAATTGAATGAATGAGTTTAGATATGTTGTTGGGGTGACAGGGGAAGTGCAACAAGGTTTGATTTTTTGGGCTAGAAAAGCCAAGCAATATACTGATAGTTATTATCGAGGAGATGAAGAGAACGCCAAAGGTACTAAGTTTTACCAGAGTATTTTAAAATCGAGACAAATTGTAGACAGTCTGCTGGAGAAAGATGACGGTTTTAGAAGCGTAATTGATGACCAAGGTTTATTAGCCTCCGTTTGTATAATCCAAGAAACTTCAATTTTAATTGATGAGCAATTAACAGATTGTGTTGAAATTGAAAGTCTTACAAATAGCCCTTGGAATACGATAGATTACCCATTAGCAGAAAAAAGGAAAGGCGCAGCTACATCTCTAATCGAAAGTATAATCATAGAAAGTCAGGAAAGGGAATTAAGCAACATATTTAAGTTGATGACAATTCCAGCAGCAAAGAGATTTTATCAGAAAATAGGATTTAATGAGACAAACGGCTCTGGTGAGATGATACTTGATTCTATTGCAGCATCAATGCTTCTTCTAGACCTTGAGCAGAAACGAAATTCCGCAGCTTTTGATTAGAAGAAGGTTTCAGCTTATGTCACAAGAATTCCCAAATACGGGAGAGTCCAAAAATTATCAACCTACACCAGAACAATTGGCAAGGTGGAAAGAAATCGATGAGCTTGAATCAGGAGCTATTGCAGGATTATTACCACCTGAAGAAGAACAAGCCCGACTTGTAAAAGAGTTTTTGCATACTGATTTTGTTGCTAACCAGCTTGAGAAAGTTCGCGCTCATAAAGCAAAGCTTTTGAAAAACCTGAAATCGGCACAAGAATACGAGCAACTATTACTCGAAGAGCAGCAGAAGCAATATTGATCGAAGGGATAGCTGGTTGATTTCTCCCGTAGTTAAACTTCTAACAAATCCAAGTCTCATCTCCCTTACCCTTAAACGTATAAGCCAAAGTATCCAACAACAGCGCTGACTGACTAAAAGCTATAGAATAAGGTGCGGTTGCATCATTAATGCTGTACTTATCGCAAATCGGATATATCTGAAAATGCATCGGTAATCGTAACCGCATCCTTATTTCTGTAACAGGATTACGCAGTACATAACAAACTAAACCCTTTTTCTTCAACCTTTTATTTATCTCACCAATCCAAGGGTTATCCGGTTGCCAAATTTCCACACCTTTTAATACTTGTACTTTCCAAGCATCAGCTATCGATTGTAAATCTTCAGGATAAATAAACTTCCAATTGAGTCTTTCCTCTCGGTAGTTACGCAATTTCATAAATCCCAAACAATGAGCAAATCTACCTTTGGGAATTGGTTGTTTAATCCGAGCAGCGGTTTCTTTTAAAGTTCTTATAAATCCATCTTTTGTCCACATTTCAATATCTAAATTAGCAACAATCCCCGGTAAATCGTAGGTTTTAAATCTATCTGCTTCATTTTCTTCTGTTAAATCATATATTCCACATTGCAAAGTACTTGAACCCCGAAAACTTCCTGCATCTTCAGCAATGGGATTTCCATTTTTATCAGAAAGTTCGTACCATGTTTTCCCCCATTCTTTAATACATCCAGCTACACGATTTAATTTAGTATCAAAAACTGATTCGCAAGTCTGGCTAAAGACTTTTACGCTATCTGCATATTGTTGTTGAATCGTTTTGTGCTTCAATTTCCAAGTAAGCTGAATTGACTGTACCCCAGCCCAACGACGATAATAACCGCTAAAATCGTTGATTTGGCGATAATTTTCAATGATTGTATTGTGAAAGAAAGGACGATTATAAATACCGTTTACTTGTAACGGTGGTGAATCTCCTTGAAATAAACGTTCTACTAAAAAGTTAGGAATAAGCGCATAAGCTGTATAGTTATTAAATTTGATATCTTCACCATCTTTCTCGTAACCACCATGTCTTCCCAATCTTCCCAAACGTTGAATAAAATTACCCGCATCGGCTGATTCAAATATCAGAAAATTTATTTTAAAATCGACACCGACATCAATCGTACTAGTACCTAAAACTAAATCTGCTGCTAAAGAAAGCTCTTTCTGTGTTTTTCCAGATAAACCTGTATTTTCACCAACAGTTAAATTATGAGTTTGTAATAATTCCTCAAAAAATGGTACCAATCTTTTAACCGCTGCAATAGAATTAAGAATAATTGCACCTTTACTACCTGGATGATGTTGAAAGTATTCTAAAATCAAATTGCTGTTTTCCTTTAACCAGGTTTCCGAAGCTTTAAAACTTGGTTCTAAAGATATAAAATTTAAGGAAATTGGACGCGAAACTTGCCGCCAATTTTGATTTTCTAATTCTTGTGATTCTTCCAAAGTATCCGAAAATCGATACTTATTTTCCTCAAGCGGATTAATAACCTTGCAGCGAAAACCTGCTTTTTGCAACTTCCCGATCAAGTTATCATCGGGTGTCGCTGAAAGAAACAAAAACTTCTTCCGACGGTTTGTAAACCGAATTAACAGCATCGTATTGATAACGCTAGCAATTTGAGGCGCTGCAAAAACGTGAAATTCATCTAATATAAATAAATCAAAATCTTTATCAATCCTTCCCCATAATTTATCTGGACTGTCATCGGAAGTCAAATAAGCACCACGATGCAAATAGTGAAAGATATCGGGGTTTGTCAGTACGATTTCCGATTGATGAGTGCGAGTTGAAATTGCACTACTTTTTTTTAAACCTTCTTTTTCTGCATAAATCTCTAAATCTGCACCACTTAACCTTGTAACACGCGGTTTATTTTTCGGTTGAAATGTTTCAATATATCGTTTCGTCTGGATTTCTTGGTCTCGTGCTAATTCGTTGGTAGGGTATAGTCCGATAGCGTAACTATCTCCCTGAAGTACTTCCAGATAAGCCGCTAAACTTTTACCATCCCCCGTCATCGCCGTATTAATTACAACGTCTATTTCCCGATTGCGTAATGCTTTGAGTGTCTCTAGTTGATGCCATGCAAGTGTCCAACCATGAGGTAGATTAACACCTTCGGGTATCTCATCAGCAGGACAAGAATATACAGATTTGAGACTAACTTTGTAATTCATTATGTTTCTTGTTCAATTGGTTGATACTCCTGAATAATTCCACCTTTAATAATCCATAACTTTCCTGTAACTTCTACTTTTTCCAAACCTTGAATTAGAACTTCTATTACTTCTCGCCAATCTTGAAAATTTGGACGAGACGATAAACGAATTACTACAATTCCTGAATACTCCAAGGGGTTATAGTTAAGTCGATTTCCAAAACCTCGATCGCAAGTAACGAAGCATCTACCTTCGGCAGAAAAAATATTAATTAATTCCTGATCGGGCGGGGGTTAAAGTTAAACCTTGTCCGGGTACAGTCGCAACATCATGTCCGGCTAAACGTAAAAAAGTGACAACACGAATATCTATATTTTCATCAAGCTTTAACTTCATGCACTCGCTTCCCTTGTACTCAAAGGTATTTCCACAAAAATATCTCTCGCCATTTCTGCCCCATAATCAATACAAGCAAGTACATCTTCTCTTTCAATACTGGGATAACCTTCGAGAATTTCTTCAATATTCATTCCTCCCGCTAAATAGTCCAAAATCAAAGAAACATGAATGCGATGACCGCGAATACAGGGTTTTCCGAAGCAAATATTCGGATCGATGGAAATTCTTGATAGCAGATTATCTTTAGCCATTGGTATTCCTCCAGATTTTCCGTAATGCGATTAAACAAATCCAGTCGCCGTCAATATAACTTCAATGTACTCCCATTTATTAAATGCAAACTCAACTGTAATAGTGTAAGAAGACTTGTTCTCAAACAGTGTCCGTAACTTGTTGTTAATTCACATCATTACATCCAAAATAAAGATTGACAAGAGATATCCGTATATAAGTGTCCGTATAAATAAATGAGCAGAAAAGGTAAATCTATAACACTTTCAGTTTCAGAACGAGACAAAACCGAGTTAGAAAACCTAGCGCTAGAATTTGGATGTAACTGGGGCGATCGCCCTAATATTTCCAAGTTGGTAGAATCAATAGCGCGTCGTCAGTTAATTATTGCTCCTAACAATGATTGGACAAACGAACGCATCAAAGCTTTAGAAACAGCCCGTAAAGGCTTGATAGATTTAGGTAAAACCGATGAAGCGAAACAAATAGCGCAGTTATTAAAATCCAGGAGCGAATTAACTCTTCCTTTCCGCGAAGAAATCGAAACTTTCCTTAAACATCCTTTACCAGCTTGGCGACAGCAGGTAGATAACTTGATTCACCGACAGCAACCGTTTCGGTTATCCTATCAAGATGCAGCAGAGCGTTTATGGAGTTACACCGTTTTACACGCTCAACTTGTAGCAATAGAAAAGCGTCAGTATTTAATGTGTCGTGCCGAAGAATCCGAAGGTAATCAAGATGTAGAAGGATTGCGCCATAATTGGACGTTGCGTTTAGATAGAATTCAAGAAGCTGCGGTGGTTTCTATTGATAAACCTTGGTTAGAAGATTTAGAAAGAATAGCAGTAGAATTTCATTTATTAGGTAGACTAGCTTTTGCTTACGAACGAAAAACTGAAGATATATTTGTCAGCGAATTAGAAGGAGAGCCACCTGTAAGAAAAGTTGTCAGAAATATATCAGGTACATTTTGGTTTTTACGAGAAATTACTAGATACGGCAAAGACTGTGTAATCGTCTCACCCTCCGAAGTGCGATCGCGCTTCAAAGAAAACCTAAAATCCCTTTGCCAAGCCTACGATTTAGAAATTAAAGACTAAATCTCATTACTGAAATCTAGCCCACCTTACGGTGGGCTTTGTTTGTATAGCCCCAGACTTCCAGTCTGAGGGTGCGATTCCTTGAGATATTAACCCCGCAAAACCCTCGAAATCATCCCATTAGCTTGCGAGCCATACCCACCACCAAACAAATTAAAATGATTCAAAATGTGATAAAGATTATACAAAATTTTCCGCCGTTCATACCCATCATCTAACGGAAACACCTCGTCATAACCTTGATAAAAAGCCCCAGGAAAACCACCAAAAACCTCCGTCATGGCAATATCAACTTCCCTATCGCCATAATAAGTTGCCGGATCGAAAATTATCGGTTCTCCTTCTGCGGTAAACCCAGCATTTCCTCCCCACAAATCGCCATGTACCAAGGAAGGCTGCACTTTATGCCCTGCTAACAATTCGGGAATCGCTTTTAATAATTCATCAGCTTGAGGAAAACTACCACCGCGACGCTTCCCCAATTCAAACTGATATCCCAAACGATGTTTACTAAAAAACTCCACCCAATCATCAGTCCAAGTATTAATTTGTGGAGTTGAACCGATGGTATTATTCATATCCCAACCAAATTTTTCGCTTAGGGATTTCTGATGCATTTGGGCTAACTTTCTACCCATTTCCTCAGAAGATTTATTGTCACCTCTACCCATTTCTAGCCATTCTAAAACGATATAGCAGGAATTCTCCGCGACACCATAACAAATAGGTTTGGGAACGCGGATAGTAGCAGTATCGTACATTTGTTGTACGCCCAAAGCTTCCGCTTCAAACATCGCTACTTGGGAAGCTTGGTTTAACTTGACAAAATAAGTTCGCGTACCATCAGTTAAAGAATAACCTTGATTAATGCACCCACCCGAAACACTTTTTCGCTGGTGGTTTTGGAATTTTTCACCAGTAGCTTGGCTAATTTGAGCGTCAATTTCAGTCCACATTTTTTGAAAGAGTTATGAGTTATGAGTTATGAGTTGAAAGTTAGAAATTTAAAGTATTTTACAGCCAAATTAAAAACAACATTTGATCAAAAGTCTTGCGATACGTGCATCGTTGCCCGTCTGGTTGTAATTAAATAACTATGCTGTAATATCAGAAATTAGAAATCAACTTGTAACTCATAACAATAAAATCTTAATTGATATCGGACATAACTTATAACTCTTAACTCCTAACTTCTAACTTTCTTTCGGTTTCATCACCACTACCCCATAAGCATCTGGGGAAAGATATGTTCTAGCAGCTTGAATCAAAGTTTCTCTATCTTGCGCTTGGATATGATGGGGAAAATCAAAGGCTGGTTCTAAATCGCCGATTAAAGTTTGATAGTAGCCGTACAAATTAGCGCGATCGCTAGGTCTTTCGTTAGCAAAAATAAACCTGTTGGCTACACGTTTGCGAATTCGGCTGATTTCTGATTCTTCTATTTCTGTTTGAATTTTACGTATGTGTTGAACGATTGCTTCTTCTGTTGCAGCTAAATTTTCTACTTCACAATGGGCTGCAATTAAAAAGGTTCCCTGTAAATAATTAGTCATATTACTTACAGATATATAGTTAACCAACTCGCGTTCTTCCCTTAAATCGCGCCACAATCTAGATGTACGCCCATGTCCTAAAATCGCTGAAAGTACGTCTAGCGCATAGGTTTGACTTAGCTGCATTAATCCAGGAACCCGCCACAGCATAATCAATCTTGCTTGCTGGAGGCTTTCGTCAACAGATTCTTTACGTACAATTTCTGTAAAAGGTGGTTCTTGTTTTAAAGAAGTTATATCTTGAGTTTCTACTTTACCATTATCTCGCGTCTCAACATTAGCAAACCCCTCAGCAATAATTTCAATTAACTCTTCTTCGGGTAAATTACCAACAGCAACAGCAGTAACAGACTTTGGTTGATAATTTTGAGCATGAAAAGAGCGCATTTGCTGCACTTGAAGTTGAGAAATTACGGCTTCTGGCCCTAATACCGGACGGCGATATGGTAATTTTTCAAAAGCAGTTTCCATTGCAGTTGCAAAAGTACGGCGTTGGGGGTTATCATCGCTGCGTCTAATTTCTTCAAGCACCACCATACGTTCCCGTTCAAAAGCATCATCGGGAATACAAGCATTCATTACTATATCGATTTGCAAGGGTGCAAGTTTTGCAAAATCCTTAGGAGCCGTAGTTACATAGTAATGAGTATAGTCTTGGCTAGTAGCGGCATTTGTTACGGCACCACGCTCTTCAATTTTACGTTCAAACTCTCCGCTTGCTAGTCGTTTAGTTCCTTTAAAAATCATATGCTCTAAAAAGTGAGCCATCCCGTTAATAGCATCACTTTCGGCTGTTGAACCTACATCAATCCATAAATTGAGGTTAACAGCTTCTACTGGCATTTGCTCTACTACTATCGTCAACCCATTGGGTAATTGTCGTAGCTTCGGCGCATTCAGACGAGGGAATTTTAGCAGAGTTGAGGACATTTGCAGTTATTGATCGGAGCATCTTACTTCTTTATGATAACTAGGACTTATTTTTTTACCGAAAATAATGCTCGATCGCGGGCTTTTAGGGGAGATTTAGATTAAATTTCATATATAGCAATGCTTATGTCACGGCGTAGCTAAAGTCAGTTGCGATACAAAGATAGAATTTAGGACTTACGCCTTATCCATTTCATCTTTTTTTGTGAGAGAAATTACTGTTTTAAAACCCAGACAGATAAAGTTCTAATTATTTTCCTAAGTGTTATTTTATTTTTTATTTAAATTGTTTGTGAAAGTTATTTGAAATTCATTTTTTAGCTTATAAAATCTCTTATATTTGATGAAGAAACAGTTATCAAATCTAAGTTGTCTGGAATTTGGTTTGTATTAAGGGTAGCTATCTCCATCACTTAATAATTAAACCGAAATATAAATGAAATTTTTACCGATTATTGCAACTATTGCAAGTCTATCGATAGCAACTTCAGCTACTGCTCAATTAATTCAACCTACCCCTGTAAAAATACAAAATGGTAGCGTTCCAAAAGTGCGTGTTGTCAGAAATGGAGCCAAACTAAGAATCTACGATGGAAAAATCATTAAAACCATTCAAGCTAACAGTTTAAAAGTAAGAGTATTAGACTCGCTAAATTGTGAAGGAGAACTAGTTAAACGCCGAACATTATCTGGTAAAAAATTCTCTCCCGAACCAATTAAGTTAGACAAAAAACTGGGAATTTAGCTGTTGGAGTATTGCTACAAAATTGCTCCCAACAAAATATTAGTGCAGTATTTATCATTCAACCCAAACCTAATTGGAATAATTATATTGTTCATCGGGTAGCAGTTCCCGGAAAAAGGCAAATCAATAATAGATTTTCTACATATCCTTTAGGGAGAATTAACAGAATCGGATTTATAGATGGTAATTTATTGATTAAACACGCAGACGTATCGAATTCAGAAGCATTGCTGGTTTATACTACATCGAACAAGCCCACAGGAAAATACGCTGGTTGTGTTGCAGGGCAACTAGGTAAGAGCAATAGTATTTGCCCGTCTTTTAATTAAAGTTCGTGTTTGAAATTATAATATAATGCAAATAATCTCATTATCTTTATCGTCAGCAATCAATGGTAAAGACATTTTCAAAGCCTCTAACCTTAGAAGAATTTCTCAAGCTTCCAGAAACTAAACCTGCAAGCGTTTATATCAACGGTGAAATTGTTCAAAAACCTATGCCAAAAGCTCGTCACTCAAGACTTCAAGCAAAATTTACTACTAAAATTAATCATGTTACTGAAGAAGAACAAATCGCTTATGCATTTCCAGAGTTGCGATGCACTTTTGGAGGACGTTCGATTGTTCCTGATGTTGCAATTCTTCGCTGGAATAAAATTGAATTTAATGAAGAGGGAGAACCTGTAGATGATGTGTTTGTTGCTCCAGATTGGACAATAGAAATTTTATCTCCAGAACAAAGTTCTAATAGAGTTACGGGAAATATTCTTCACTGTTTGAGCCACGATTGTCAACTAGAATGGCTAGTAGATCCGGATGATAAATCTATCTTAGTTTTTCTACCCAATCAACAACCGGAATTATTTAAAGGTAGCGATAAATTAACGATGTTAGATGGTATCGATCTTGAGTTAAGAGCAGAAGAGGTTTTCGATTGGTTAAAGATGAAAAATTAACTTTGTATTTTGCGAAATAACCCAAAACCCCCAATACACCCCAAAAGTTATAAAATAATAAATATATATTAAGAAACATAAACAAAATATCAATGTCAAATGCGACTGCGAAATCCCGTGTAGTTGTTGTCGGGGCTGGGATTGGCGGATTAACTGCTGGCGCTTTACTCGCAAATAAAGGTTACGAAGTATTAATTTTAGATCAAGCGCTTGTACCGGGAGGTTGTGCTTCTACTTTCAAACGCAAAGGTTTTACTTTTGATGTTGGTGCTACTCAGGTAGCGGGTTTAGAGCCAGGAGGAATTCATCATCGGATTTTTTCTGAGTTAGAAATTGAATTACCACAAGCTACTCCTTGCGACCCTGCTTGTGCGGTATACTTACCGGGAGAAAGTACTCCTATTAACGTTTGGCGCAACCCGGAAAAATGGCACGAGGAACGTTTAAGACAGTTTCCGGGTAGCGAACCTTTTTGGAATTTACTGTCAACTTTATTTAAAGCAAGCTGGAAATTTCAAGCCCGCGACCCCGTATTACCACCACGTAACTGGTGGGATTTACTACAGTTAACTACTGCGTTGCGTCCGGATACTTTAGTCACGGTTCCCTATACTTTATCTACTGTCGGAGATGCTTTACGCTTTACCGGACAAGGTAATAATACACGTTTGCGAACGTTTTTAGATTTGCAATTAAAGCTGTATTCCCAGGTGGATGCAGAGGAAACGGCGCTACTTTATGCGGCTACTGCATTAAGCGTATCCCAGGAACCGCAAGGATTGTACCATCTTCAAGGAAGTATGCAGGTATTGAGCGATCGCCTTGTAAAATCCTTGAAAAGAGATGGCGGTAAATTATTAATGCGTCATACGGTAGAACAAATTGAGCTAGAAAATAATCGAGTTAGCGCTGTTACCATTCGCAATCAAAAAACTGGGGAAATTAGCACAGAAACAGCAGACCACGTAGTGGCTAATGTTACAGTTCAAAACTTGATGCAGTTGTTGGGAGAAAAAGCTCCTCAAGGTTACAAAAAACGAGTTGAAAAGTTACCTGCTTCATCTGGTGCATTTGTAATTTATTTAGGAGTTGATCAAAGTGCGATTCCTCTAGGATGTCCGCCACATCTACAGTTTCTCTATGATGCAAACGGCCCAATCGGTGAAAATAATTCCTTATTTGTTTCCGTAAGTCGTCCTAACGATGGCCGTGCCCCTACGGGTAAAGCTACTATTATTGCTTCTTCGTTTGTAAATCCAGATAGGTGGTGGAATGAAGATAATTACGATGATTTAAAACACCAATTTACGCAAGAAGCTTTGACTAAACTTGAGAAATTTTTCTACCTAAAACCAGAAACCATCATTCATATAGAAGCCGCAACACCCCGTACTTTTTACACTTTTACCGCTAGAGATAAAGGTATTGTCGGCGGTATAGAGCAAAGAGTCCCGACTTTCGGCCCATTTAGATTTGCCAATCGTACACCAATAAATAATTTGTGGCTGGTAGGTGATTCAACTCATCCCGGTGAAGGTACTGCGGGAGTCAGTTATTCGGCTTTGACAGTGGTCAGGCAGATTGACAGGTAACAGTTAGCTTTTATAGGTTCGTAGTAGCGCTTTAGCGCCTCATAATCCGGGATTCGGAGGCGCTGAAGCGCTACTACGAACAATGATTAATTTATAAACAATAAAAAACCCCCTTAAAAAGGAGGCATAATTTATATTTTGAATAAATGCTAGAACAGATATTTTCTAACCTTCTACATAAAAACTGCTAAGTGTTAACTGCTCACTGATTACAAAGTATTACCAGTTATTGGTAAAGGTTCGGGGGCTGATGGCTCAACTGTCTGTGGTTCTGGTTCTGGTATTGGTTCTGGTTCGGGGGGATTAAGATAATCGCGCCAGGTACCAATTTGCTGTTGCGCTGCACTGTAAGCTTGGGTACCTTTGGGAACCAACTTAGCTGTTTCAATAGCCCGAACAATATCGGATTGGCTTTGAGTACGAGCAATATCGAATAATTGTTGACTCCATTGATCCATTGCAATCCTAGCATCGGAACGTAAGCCAGTACCTCTAGGTACGCGCCGAGCTAAGTTAATTGCTTGCGACAAGGCATTTGGAGTTCCACCTAATGCGACTTCTCGCGCTCTCCTCCAATTGTCTCTAGCAGAGACTTCAGCTTGCCATTCATTTATGTCTCTTTGAGCTTGTCGCGACAGTACTCTTCCGGATCTAATTTGCTTTGCCGTGCCAATTGCAGCTATTAAATCACCACTGTTTGCTAGCGAGCGTGCTTGGTCTAAGTAAGGCTGGTCTTCAATTCGCTGAACTTTTGAGTTCCAAGCGGCTATCTTTTTCTGTGCTTCTCGATACAAAGAACGTCCGCGACCAATTCTACTTGCTTCGGCGATCGCCCCTTTTAAGGAAGAAGTATCACCATATAGTGCAAGTTCTTCGGCACGTTCTAAATATGGTCTGTCTTCAATTGTCTGTACTTGTGAAGCCCAATTGTTAATTTCTTTTCTGGCTTCTCTACCGCGAGGATTATTAGACGGAATCATTTTTGCTTCGGCGATCGCGGCGGATAAATCGCCGATTGAACCTTGAGAAGCAAGGGTTCGCGCTCTTTCTAAACGAGACACGTCCTCTATTTCTAATTGCCAACTAGCAATCAGTTTTTGCGCTTTTTGATAAATTGGTCGATTGGAATCAATTTGCTGTGCGGAAGCAACTGCGGCTTCTAAACCAGATATCGTGCCCGTCCAAGCATTTCTTTGCGCTTCAGCTAAAGATATAAAATCTGTAGTTTCCGGTTCTATTGAAGAAATTGGTGGAATTCTTTGAGCAATGTATATAGCTTCATCTGCATCCCTTTGCTCTAATTTGTTCTCAGCTAATGCCAGCATTCTCAGCCCAAAATCTGGAATTGCTTCTTGAGCTTTCTGATAAACGTAGCTATTTTTTCCGATCGATCGCGCCAGCTTAATTGCTTCGAGTATTTGATCTACATTTCTAGTCTTAGATAAATCTTCAGCTTTTGCTAACTTTTCGCCATCTTCTCTGGCAGTTATAATCAGGTTATTTAACTCTTCGTACTTCGTACTAGACCAAAATCTATTATTTAGACGTAGCAACTTAGCCGATTGCATAAAAGCAGATTGCCAACGCTGTTCGCGCAATTCACCTTCAGCTTCCTTATAAATATCAGTAGCCTTAGCCCAAGTTAATTTCCAACTGTCAATCTGATCTTCTACTAATTTATAAACAGAAACATCTTCAGGTAGCTTGCGAGCAATTTCAATCGCTTCCTCTAATCTACCTGCTTGGAAACTTTCGTCGGCAAGCTGCAATACAGTACGAGACCAATCTTCCACATTACGGTCAATCTCAGAACGCAATGGATGAGTTTGCGGCAACTTTTTGACTAAATCAATTGCTTGGAGTAAATCTTTCACCGTTTCTTTAGAAGCCGCTAACTGAGCGCAGTGTATTCGTACAGAGGCACTAGCTAAAGGCCAGAAAATACTAGGACAGTTGGGCGCTGTAGGCAACTTGAACAAAATTGCCATTGCCATAAATCCAATCGTACCGGGTACGAAAGCGAGCAAAAATGCCCATAAAACCCAACTTGTAAGCCAGCGCGGTAATTTTCCAGAACTAGCCTTTGCCGGTAAATTTTTTTTTGAATTGCTTTTGTTTTTACTTAACACTGATTTAGAGCTAGAACCAGTTACCGGGACACCATACTCATGATTAGCGGATTGTTCCGTATTGAATAATCGAGCCATTTCATCTGACTGAGTTCTTCTAGCTGATGACCAGCCATCTGGAATATCCCGTTCTGCCATCTCTCACACCAAATTATATTAACAGGGGTTTGTTGACTTGAGGAAGCGGTAAGCTGTTACTATAGCAATTTTCCTTGAATAGAAAAAGCTGTTTTTACAGTATTATATCTCCATAGATACCATTACTTCCTAACTTTTATCAGTACTTTTTTATACGTCTACTGGGAAACGGAAGACTCAGCTTGCAGATCGGCAACTAGCTGGGCTAATTGATCGCTGTTAGCTTGGTATACCTCGCCACAAAAATCACAAGTTGCTTCCGCACCATCGTCTTTAGCAATCATATCTTGCAGTTCGGCTTCTCCCAATATTTTTAAAGCTCCTAACATTCTGTCAAAAGAACAGCCACAATGAAACCGTAACATTTGGGATTCTGGAAATATATGCAGCCCCATGTCTCCTAATAAATCTTGAAAGATTTCTGTAAGATTTTTTCCAGCTTGCAACAAAGGCGTAAATCCTTGAAGGGCTGATACACGCGATTCCAATGTTTCTACTAAAGCATCATCTCTAGCGGCTTTAGGTAAAACTTGAACTAGGAAACCTCCCGATGCAGTGACTCCTTGCGCTCCTACAAATACGCCTAAAACAATAGCGGAGGGTGTTTGTTCGGAAGTTACTAAATAATGAGCTATGTCCTCTCCCACTTCTCCAGAAACGAGTTCTACCGTACTCGAATAAGGATAACCGTAACCAATATCGCGAACTACATATAGAAAACCTTTACCAACGGCACCCCCAACATCTAATTTACCGTATCGGTTAGGAGGTAATTCTACACTGGGGTTTCCGACATAGCCGCGTACAGTTCCATCTAATCCTGCATCAACCAAAATACCACCTAAAGGGCCATCACCTTTAATTCGGACGTTGACCCTTGAGTCTACCCGCTTCATACTAGAAGCCATTAATAAACCTGCCGTCATTGTCCTACCTAAAGCCGCTGTTGCCACATAGGAAAGTTTGTGACGTTCTCGCGCAACAGAAGTCAACTTTGTAGTAATAGCACCTACTGCACGAATTCCACCGTCCGCTGCTGTGGCGCGAATTAACTGATCCGCCATTAATCAACCTTACACTTCTTAATATACAAATTATAACTATTGTAAGATGTTTACTTTCCCAGAATAGGATATTATCAAAACGCTCATAAAATACAAAAAAACTCAACTCTACCTTCTAAAAATTGTTCTTTTAATCCCAGAGCATTAAACAGCGTTCTCCTCAAGAATATGTATATATTTGCCATACTATATTAATTAAGTTAAATAATTTTGTGAGGCAGTTACCTCAGTTAGGTAGAACCACAACTGAGTAATTGCTTCACCCGGAGGGAAAAATGCTCGGTAGCTTTCAGACAAGTCAACTGCGGATAGAGGTCGATGCATCGCAACAAGCAATTGGTGAAAGCCTGTTGCAACCAATGCAATTAGGAAAATGGTTGCCTAGCGGTAAATTTCCTACTGGAATGCCAGAACAGCTAAATTCTGGATTTGAGTTTACCACCCATATCGGACCGATTACAATTCTAAGCCAAGTAGATGTAGCTTCTGAGAATAGCTTACGTTTACTACTGAGTCAGGGAATTGACGGCTTCCATGAGTGGTATTGGGGAGAAGGTTGGGTGCAGTCTCGTTTGGAAGGAATATCTATGCTGCCTCTTTCTTTAAGTCAAACGGCAAGTTTGTTTAGTTTACGTCAGTATTTAAAATCAAAACAAAGTTAGTGGTTAGTAGTTAGTAGTTAGTGGTTAAAAGTACGAAAAACAATGCTCCTTATAGGATGGGCGGAAAAGTATCCGGCGGTTGAAACCGCTACTACACAAACTAAGTCCGGCGACCTGGACTAATAAATTCTTAACCCACGCAGGTGGGTTTTGCCTGTTTAGCTGCGGTTTTAACCGCCAGTTTTAGCTCTATGAAAAGAATTAAATGTTCCGTATTCTTCAACTAACAACTAACCACTAACCATGATTTTTTTTCGCTTCTTCTGCAACTGCTTCAACTTCATCTTTTGCCAAACTTTCTAAAATAGATTTAGCTTCTGGAGTTCCCAACCTATTCAAAGCCTGAGCAACTCTGTAACGAATTTGCCAATCTGAATCTGAAGCATAGGGAGCTAAAATCGATACTGCTTCAGTATTTCCTAATTCCCCCATAGAACTAATTGCAGCAGTTTTCACTAAATCGTTATCTTCTGACAATGCTTGCTTAAGAATTTCAAACCCCCGTGGTTCCCCTAATTCCCCTAAAGCCGCAACTACACTTAATTTGATAATCCAATCACCTGTAGTTTGATAAAGTTGTTGCAAATCGTCAAAAGCGGCTACTAACTTCAAACCTCCCAAACAGTCTGCGGCTGCTGCTTTGACATCGGCTTCGGGATCTTGAAGCAATCCCCGTAATAAATTTAGCGATTTATCTAAATCTTGGGTACCCAAAGTATCGAACTGACTTACAGCAGAATATCGCACGCGAGCGTTTTCATCTGTAATCGCAGCTTGAATTAACTCAAAACCTATTGCTGGTTCTAATTCTCTAATTTCGTTGACTCCCCGCAATCGATCGCCTAAATCTTCGCTTTCTAGCTGTTTTTTTACTGAATCGGGAGTAATACTCATATTAATTATTCTCGGTTATTAAATTATTAGTTATTGGTTGTTAGTTGTTAGTTGTTAGTTGTTAGTTGTTAGTTGCTTATTTTTTACTATCTAAGTTTCTAACTTTGAGAGTTTGCCATATCGCGAATAATATCGCTTAATGATAGAATACCGACAATCTGCTGGGAATCATCGATAACTGGCAAGCGATGAATTTTGCGATCGCGCATAATTTTCGCAGCTTCTCTCAAAGGTTTATCGGGTGAAATAGTAATCGGTTTTTCATTCATCACTTCCCCAACGGTTTGTCCCAAAGCTTTGTGTAATTCGCGTTCGTATTCGACAGGATTTTTTAAATAAATAACACTATCAAATATCACAAAGTATGCCGGTGGTGTAACACCGGCTTGTTGCCACATCAAGTCAGTTTCCGAAATAATGCCGATTAAATGGCCTGCATCATCGACAACAGGTAAGCCGCTAATACCTTTTTCGGCAAGAATTTTAATTGCTTCGCGCAAAGGAGTTTCTGCCTTAACCGTTATTGGCTCGCGAGTCATTACTTCAGCAACGCTTTTTAACATATACAAATATTTGTTTTCATTTCATTTTCTCTGTAATAATTGTAGAGAATTACGGCTCTGAAGCTCAGGGGGTTAATACATCGTTACTTATTGGTAACTGCTAACTGTTCACTGCTCAAACTCAGTCTCGCAAAATTCTTTCAACAAATCGATACAGTTGGCGATCGCCCCTAAATGTGCAATTTCATATCCGTGGGTGTTTTGAGTGGGAAAGCTTAAGCAGGCACCACGGGGAACATGACCGAATTTCATGGCAATTGAAGCGTCACTACCAAACTGGCTCAAAGTCGCTAATTGTACGGACATATTTAATTTTTTGGCACAATCGCGAAGTTGTGCGTTGAGATTTTCGTCGTAGATTCCGTAACTGTCTTGAGAAAGTATTACCGGGTTTTCACCGTCTTCTATCGGATATTCATCAGAAAGCGGACAAATTTCTAAAGCAATCATTGCATCTAATCGCTGATTTTGAGAAAAATAAAGCGCTCCGATTGCCCCTACTTCTTCTTTTGCGGAAGCTACTAAATATACGTCTACTGCTGGCTGTTTTATCTTTTCTGCTAAAGCTAATAATATAGTCACCGAAGCTTTATTATCTAATGTATAGCTGGCAATATGGTCTTTTAAACGAATGGGATGCTTACGGTGTTTGCTTATAACCATTCTGGTTCCCGGACGAATTCCGGCATTTTCTAACTCTTGGGTGGTACATTTAGTTTCAATCCAAGCATCTTCCCATTTTAATGCAACATCTTGGTGAAACTTTTTTTGCGGCGATTCGTGGGATACATGACGGGAACCAAAACTAAGAACACCGTGAATGGTTTCTTTGTCACCTAATAAATCTACTACACCTTCACCGTAAACCCAGGGAAAAGCACCTCCCAATTTACGAACTTCAACTTTACCTGCTTCACCAATAGTTTTGACAATTGCGCCAATTTCATCTTTATGAGCGGTAATTGCAATTGGATATTCGCTTGTTTTTCCCGGAATTTTAGCAATAATATTATCGGCTCTATCAAGGCATACTTCTACTCCTAAAGCCGTAAATCGCTGCATTAAATATTGATTAATTTCAGTTTCCGCACCACTAGGAGAATGATGCATTACTAATTCTTCAATTGTTTTAAATAATTGCTCGTAATCCTGCATTATTATTAATTCTTGATTACTTGGAGGTTGGGTTAGACACGAAAACTAAATTTGATTTGTAACGACAATATATAATATCGTGTCGTAACCCAAATGGAGCGATCGCCCGCCCCATTAACTTTTTCTACAAGCTTGCTGCATTAGAATACGATTGTTTTTATACACCTCTAAAGTTCCAGACTGCTGACTATCGAGTGTGCCATCCCACACCCAATAGTTATAATTGCCATTGCGAAACTTATACACTCGAACCCCTTCTGTAGCTTTGCTAGTTCCTTTGCCTAAACTCAAATTCCCATTGGAACTTGTTGAGCGGTATAAAAGTTCACCTGTATAATTGTTTTTCCAAATATTGACATTGTATCCGCCGTTGCATTTCATACTGAGGATTAAGCCAGCAGTAGAATCAGCAGAGGCTCTTAAGGGGAAACTAGCTGAAGCACACATTGCCAGAGCAACGAGTAATGGGAATCTTTTTAGTAATGTTTTCATTATTTTTGTAATAACGGTATTCTAAGGAACTAAGTATTTTTAATTAATACTATTGTGACACAGTGACTACTAATCATCAAGGATAAATTTAATCAATGTTTGGGATTACCGATTCATTGAACTTTTATCAACAACGATTATTTTTAAGCATGGGTTATGGTACGCCTTGATTAGGGTTGATTGCCTTCGGGCTAATCGGGCATTATTAATTTTTAATGATTTTGTCGTTTGGGTTAGACACGGTGAATAGAAAAAACACCAACCTTGTAATGTTGGGTTACGGTGCTTAAAATAAAATGCACCGTGAAGCTAACCCAGAAAAGATATAAAATTGAAATTATTTATTTAGGGCTTGATAACTTCTTACTTTTGCGCTTCAATACTCCTACCGAACCCATTGCACCAATAGCAAACGTACTTAACACTGTAGAAGGTTCGGGTACGGTTTGATGCTTAATTGCACTTAAAGTTGCATCTGCTACTAAGCGATGACTTTTTGAACTTGGATGTACTGCGTCGAAGAAGATAAATTCATCGGGGTTATCGCATACGCTACTAATATTATTGAAGTCTCCCACTACACAAGGAATCGCTGGATTTTGTGTGAAACCAAATTCTCCTGGATTCGCTACTACCTGTTTAAATGCAGAATTGATGTCAACGGGAATAATATTAACATCTGTATTTGCACTCAAACTATTTAAAGCTTGCTTTAATGCTGCGTTATGACCGAGAGTTAGTTGAGTTAATTCTGGGGAAATTCCATTAGCGATCGCAAATGGAGTTTGACCTAAATCCGGTAAGTTAAATACGGCAATATTCTTAGCACCTGCTTGAGTTAACGCTCCAACTGCATTTGATAAATTGTTAACTGTTTGATTGGGGTCTGTTACACCAGCAAACAGGTAATCATTCGCACCTCCCCACACCGTATAAAGTGCATTGGGGTCTGCTTTTTGATTATTTGCTTCTAAGGTTCGGGTAAATAAATTGACTTGTCCTGAAACTCCAGGTAAAAAAGGTAAATCTGGGAAAAAAGCGTTATTTAAACCAGAAGAAGAACCACCAATGGCAAAGTTAATACCTTCGGTGGGAATATTTGCTGGTGTTGGGATGAATTGAGTTGGAGTTAATCCTATCTCATCTCCAACAAAATTTACCCATATAGGACCATTAGAAAAACGTCCTTCGGAGTAAGGAGGATTGGGAGGAAATGCAGTTTCAGGATTTTCTAAACCTTCTGTAGCAGTAAAAATGTTACCCGTGTCTGATAAACTATCGCCAAATACGTAGAATTGGCTAAAATTACTAGCCATGGCTCTACCAGGCAGCATAAATGAGAAGAGAACGAATCCTGCCGTTGTTAATGCTTTTTTCATACTAATTTTATTCCTTAATATATTAATCAAATCCCCTTAAAAGCAGAATTTTAAAGGGGTTTCCATTTACGATTTACGTACTAATAGCTTCTGTTATTGATATCATATAAACCACAGTATAATCACTATGTTGTGACATACTTACAAGGTTTTTATAATTTATGAATTATTTATGAAGATATGGTTAAAAATTCACATTTTATGCGTGAATCACGAGGTTAGTTAAAAACCTCTGTAGTTGTTATGTCATTACATTTTAAATTTTCAATTACTCGTTATTGCTTTAACTTCAAAGCTTCTTGTGCCGATATGCCTTCGCTTTCCGTGCCGAAATACCATAAAGCAGCAGCAGCTTCAGCGCGAGTTACTGCCTTTTTCGGTTGAAATAAGGTTGTATAACCGAACACACGGCGGATGTTTGAGTTTTCGCCATTTTGATAATCTGCTAATACTGCACGTAAAGCTTTGGGGTCAATTTTTGCTGTATCTTGAAAACCCCAAGTTTGTTTGACTGCATCTAAGGAAGCATTAGGTAAACCTTGACGAGTATCAAGAGGAATTTTCCATAAAAGCAATTGTTCTCGCGTTAACGGTGCATCGGGACGAAACAAAACTTGTGTAGAATCACCTGATAAAGAACTAGGAATCAATCCAGTTTCGGCTAATCCTTGAATTGCAGCAAAATCTGGATCTGAATTTTTTACATCGCTAAAAGCACTTTTATTACTTGCCCCAGCTAAGCGAATTTGTTTAGAAGGCACGTTAGCGTATATTGCATTATTAGCAGTAACTAACCAGCGAGCATATTGCCGACGGGTAATATTTGTATTGGGTTGAAACTGGTTTGCAGGATTATTAGTTTTAGCTGTATTAGTGGGAGCGGATAAAACACCTAATGTTGCTAAATCCTGGATATATGGCTGTAATTCTTGAGGTGCTTTGTTTAAATCGTCAAATTCTTGCGACTCAAAACTAGTTTGAGGAGTATTTTGGGCTGTATCTGCGGGTTGTACCGGGCCAATAAAATCTGGGTTTGTTGTGGTTGAAGGAGTTGAATTTGAGGTAGTTTGAGAAACGCTTGTACTAGATGAGTACTCGATTACTAATTCAGTATTTATTTGTGGTTGATTTGGTTGTGGGTTGGTTACGGTTTTGGGTTCAACAGAAACTTTTACCTGTGAATTATCGCGTTGTGCTTCAAATTCTCCTTCTTCATCTGTAGGTGATTTTGTAACTTCCCATTTATTCGTTCTAAAC
This sequence comes from Calothrix sp. CCY 0018, assembly GCF_963920925.1. NCBI lineage: Bacteria > Bacillati > Cyanobacteriota > Cyanophyceae > Nostocales > Calotrichaceae > Calothrix > Calothrix sp. CCY 0018. The sequence continues at coordinate 32,544 of NZ_CAWUDI010000007.1, forward strand.
TGACTGCGATAAAAATCAACTATAAAGTTACTGGGATCTGAACTAGTCCAACGAGCGGATATTTTTCCCGTATTATCGTTACTTGGGGTAACTGACTGTAATTGTGCATTGGGATATATGGGAATTTCTTTAGGGAAATCAGCTGGTAAGCTTTTTTCTGGTTGCTGTTGATTATCATTTACTTGCTTAGCACCGAAAATAGCTGAGTTATCTTCGAGTCTAGAGTCAGCTTGCAGGGATTTCTCCAGATTTTTCGCAAACGGAGTGTTTGCACAACCCGTTATTGAGAGTAAGACAACCAAACTTAAAAATACACCTGGATATTTACAGTGCAGCACAAGAAATTATTTATAAGACTTCAACTATTACACTAGCGCAGACTGCAAGTAATTTTCTGAGGTTGCTCCTAACGATATATGAATTAATTTGTTGTGAAACGAAATTTCTCTAAAGAAGCAGTATAACAATATCTTTTCCATCTGAGGGACAAAAAAAAGTTAGTTATGTCTTTTCAATCTTTCTAAAAAGCAGGTAGATAAATTTATTGTTGCTTAAAATGAATCTGAACAAAAACATATTGTTCCTTGAAATTGACTTTTAAAGTTAGCGGTAAAGCATTGAATATTCAATATTTTGATTGAATCAGATTTATTCAGATAAATGCTGCTAACTATAAATAATTCATGTAAAAACCTGCTTGAAATTGAATGTATTATGAAATCAAAATTGAATCGCGATAATGTTTTTGATTATTTAGTGGAGCATGAGCTATGCAAATCACCACAGCAAACACTAAATAATATAGAACCAATTGCAGCCAAGAATTTTAATTTATTGGTGACTTTAGCAGATGGTAGTAAACTGCTGGTGAAGCAGGAGCGACACAATCATAAAGGTGAAACTGCGGGTGAGTTTTTGAGTGAGTGGCAAATTCAGGAGTTGTTGCAGAAGTTTTCCCAACTAAATCACCTGCGTCAATTGTTGCCGGAGTTGCTGCATTTTGATAGCGATAATTCGATAATTATCTTTCGTTACTTGGATGATTATCGTGATGTAATGGATTTTTATCAAAAAGAAAATAATTTTCATCCACAAATTTCTACAGCAATTGGTACTCTTCTTGGAACTATCCATCGTTGTACTTTTCAGCGTCAAGAATATGAAGAATTATTCTTGCAAAATTCCGAACAGAATGCAGATAGTATGGTAAAAAATTTAATTGATGGTTTAGAAAGAATTAGTCCAGACGTTTTTAGTATTGTACCTGTTGATGGGTTCAAGTTTTTTTCGCTTTATCAAAAGTTTGAAAGTTTAGGGGAAGGTTTAGCAAATGTAGGTGACGCTTTTTTACCTTCTTGTGTGACACATAATGACTTGAAGCTAAATAATATTCTTTTACATAATAATTGGCAAGAATTGGATAATAGTTCTAGTAATAACATTGTACGGTTAATAGATTGGGAGCGTTCAAATTGGGGAGATCCAGCTTTTGATTTAGGAACGACTATCGGCAGCTACGTAATCATTTGGTTAACTAGTTTGGTGATTAGCAAATCATTGAGTATAGAGGAATCTTTGCGTTTAGCAATGACACCTTTAGAAGAACTTCAGCCTTCAATTGCATCATTAACCAAAGCTTATTTCGAGACATTTACCGAAATTTTAGAACAGCGTCCAGACTTTTTAGAAAGAGTTGTCCAGTTTGTAGGTTTTGGTTTAATTCAACAAATTCAAGCGATGATTCAGTATCAAAAAACCTTTGATAACACTGGGATTGCCATGCTTCAGGTAGCTAAGACATTGTTGTGTCATCCAGAGCGATCGGTACCAACTATTTTTGGTGTTACAGCGGCGGAATTGAACCCTTCAAAAATTAAAATTCCTGCCTAATAGAATATTTGCAAAGAAATCAAATAAAACAATACAATGACACAATTACTAGATTCTAATCAAAATCAGCTAATTACTGAGGTAAATACAGAATTAATAGATGTTTTACAAGATATTGCTAGCAATATTGAAATTAAATCTAATTTTTGTATTTGTCACCCGAATTATCAACCTCTAGAACTTCCAGAGGAAACCGTTGCTCGTTTTGAGAATTTATCAAATCAAATGCAGCAGAAATATTTGAGTCTACAATTACAAAATTTTATCTACGGTATTTACTATAACGGTTTCTTGCGAAGTCAGCTAGCACTAGATAATCAAGACAATAATTTACCGATAGATTTAGACAATAATAGTATTTTAGGAATAGATGTAGATTTTTATTCGCAATTAGATGAAAGTAATTGTGGAGAAGGATATTTTGATGCTGGTTGGTTAATTTTACGCGAAGAGACTGATGGCAGTTTAGCAGTAAAGAAGAGTAGTTTAACGCTACATATTGAGCGAGAGAAGCATCTTCAAGATTGCGAGCAAAATGCTGTAGTTGGCGATCGCGTTGCTATCCGAATGCCCAAAAACTTGGTGCAAAATGGCTTTTATCTAGCGGTTAGTAATACCGAACCCGAAAGTCATGAAAATATGGTTAGGGTGTATTTTAATTTTACACCTGCCGGGGCTGTAGCTGTGATGCATCGTTTGACACAGATGCTCAACGCAATTCCGATTTACTTCCACTTTAAGGTGCTATACAACCCAGCAGAATATAAGCGTCATGATTCTGGGGTGTTGTACATTGATAAATCCAATTATGAAGCTGTAAGAAAAGTACTTGAGACGGTTTATTCCGAAAATAAATCTCATTTTAAATTAGAGCTTCCCTTATTTACCAAGCAGCTAGCACCGGGTTTGGGTTTAGCTGAGGAGCCAGATAACAAATTTGCTCAGCAAGAAAGTTTTGGAATGAATCGCTGTCAAATCGTTGCGAATGGGTTGTTACAGGCTTGGTTGGAAGGGGATAATTCTCCAGAAGCGCGGATGCAGGCTATTCGCGGGCAATTCTCGCATTTAGGGATTGATTTGGAACATCCTTATTTAAATGCTAATTCTGAGGATATATATGCTTCGCTGGATTCTTTTTAGGGAGTAGGGAGTAGGGAGTAGGGAGTAGTAAGTAGCAAGTAAGGAAATTAACTTGGAACCTGGATTTCGATAAGAAGTCCAGGTTTTCGCTTTGAAAATAGGAAAAATACAAACAAAAAATGACAAAACTAACAATATTATGTCACTAAAAATAGCTCTCTTTAATTTAACCTCATTGTTCCTTAATTGAACCGATACATAACCCCATATTTTTTAATCTTTTTCCGAATAAAAATAAATTATTTATGTCACATTGTCTATTATCAAACCTCTTGGCAATCGTAGATGAGATGAGACATTATATAAATGTGAGAGGGAAACAAACACCCAATCACAAAAAAGAAAACACATTTAATTAGGAACAGATTAAAAATGGCTAAGATTGCAATCTCTGAATTACGTCCCGCTGGTGCTGAATTGTTTGATGGTTCTGAAAGCTTTCTTCAAGAGTTAACAGATAATGAACTTAATGCAACTAAAGGTGGACTCACTCCCTTCTTAGCTGGTGTTGCTGTTGGTATTTTGATTAGCGCACGCTATTGCAACGCCAGATAAATTTCAACTTCCATTTGCTGAAGTTGTAGAAAACTCATTTCGCTTTTAACAATGTGATGAGGAAAATACAATACTCATCACTAATAACAAAAATTGAATTAGTAAAAAATTAAAAATGGCTAAAATTGCAATTTCTGAATTACAACCCGTTGGTGTTCAATTATTTGAAGACTCTGAAAGTTTTCTTCAAGAGTTAACAGATGCCGAACTTGATGCAAATAAAGGTGGGATGACTCCACTTTTACCTAGTATTTCTCCTTATATTGTTCCTATTTTAACTCCACAGATTCCTGTTTCTTAATAATTGATACAATTTGAATTTTTATCAAACTTGTCTAATTTTTACTAAATAAAGACCTGCATCTTTTTGACTTAGATGCAGGTCTTTGTTTAATTAGAAGGTTTAACTGATATTTTCAAGTTAAAATACCTATTTAATTACTGGCATAATCTTAAGTTCTTCAGCTTGTTTTTTAAGCCAATTATCGAATAAATCCGCAAGTATTTTATTATGTAGACTTTCATTCAATTCAGGCTGAATTATTTCTTCTACTAAAATTAGGTGTACTCCCTTAGAAGTTAAAATTGGTTTCAGAAGCTGGGGTGGTTTCGCAGCAAAAACCGCTGCGGAAATCTCTGCTTTTAAATTTTTACGATTAACTATTCCTTGATATCCACCTTTTCTGCGTAACTCTGTATCTTGGATATATTTGTGAGCAACATCATAAAAGCTCATTTCACCTTCTTTAATTGTGTAGAAGAGTTCCATTGCCAAATCTTCATCATCAAAAATAACTTCATACATAACCACCCCAGCATAGTCGAGTTGGTTCTCATAAAAGTAAGGTTCGACTTTATCAGCAAAAAGATGTTTTGCTAAATTTGCAGAAATCAGACCATTGTAAGCAATTTGTTCAAAATCATCTATAGATATATAATTTTTTTCTAACCATGCCCAAGTGTCTTCAACACCTTCAAGTCCATTCATTAATCGCATAGCATCCGCTGTTTTTTGTAATGCTTCATCTCGTAGCTTAATTCCAGCTTCTTGAGCTGATTCTACAATCATTTTTCGCTGTAAAATTTCGTCTATTATTTCGGTAATTCTGCCAGATAGCTTAACTTGTTCGAGAATATCTTCTTTGCTAATAGTTATAGTTTGCGACATGGTTTAACTCCTAGTTTTTATGCAATATTAGTATTATTCTGTTTCTGTGAATTTTTTCTCTATCTTCCAATAGACTCTACAGTAATACTAATAAATTTGAAGCTTTGCGAAACATTTAATTGCTTGAATTAGCAATATTTATTCTTTTATAAATCAATTATGATGATATTTAAAACAGTATAAAACCGGATTTTTTCTACAATTTCACTCCACCTTTTTGTAATTGCTTAAACGGATCGAGCAGAAAATCAATAATCCGTCGCTGACGTACTATAACTTCAGCGGTTGCTGTATCTCCAGGGCGTAAAGCAATACATTTATTAGCACTGGGAATACAATTCTGATTCAGAGCAATTTCTAAGTCATAAGCTGCAACTTTACCGTTTGGTGTATTTACCTCCAAGGTGGTAGGAGAAATTTGTAAAAGTTTACCTTCTATAACTCCATAATCTTGAAAAGGATAAGCATCAAATTTTACTTTTACAGCTAGTCCTTTTCGCAAAGAACCACTTTGACTAGTTGCCATTTGTGCCCGAACAATTAAAGGTGAATCTTGGGGTGCAATTTCGGCTACCATTGTTCCTGGCTGCACTACAGAACCAGATTTTTCAATTGGTAGCTGAAATAATATTCCGCTAACGGTTGCTTTGACATCTCGTTGACTTATCTGAAATTCTAAAGCTTTAATTTGACTTTTACTTTGAGCTATTTCTGCTTTTACTGTTGTAACTTCTGTATCTAAGTTTTTCAACTGTTCTTCAGTTTTTAACATGGCGAGTTTACCAGAATGAGTCAAAGTCTGATAGCTTCTTTCCTGCTCTTTTAACCGTAATTTTGCTTGTTCAATATCTGCTTTAGTTTGACGAATAGTCCGCTGATAACTACTCTGTTGTTCTGCTAAACGTAATTTCGCTTGCTCGATATCTGACTCACTTTGTTCGTACAATCTTTGCTTATCTTTTGCGACATCTTGCTTATCTACAAGATTAATTTCTGGCACAACTCCTTGTTTTAAAAGCATCTGATATCTTGTTACCTCTCGCTGGCTACTCCTTAAGCTACTTTGCATTAATGTTTTAGCAGTTAAACTGTGTTCGAGAGTTTTTCGTGCTTGATTTACCTGAGCTAATTTTTCTTCTTTTTGTAAATTATAAGAATTAACAATTGTCCGAACATTCTGTCTTGCTTGGTCAATTTGAGCCTGTTTTTCTAATTCTTGAGCTTGATTTTGTTGCCTTTGAGTTGCTAATGTGACTACTAACTGATTTTTTAATAAATTCAACTGAGCAAGCCGATTTAACTGTCCTTCCAGTCTTTGTTGAACCTGTTGTAATTCGGCTTTAACTAATTCTGATTCTAATACTAATAATGTCTGTCCTGCTTGTACTAGTTCGCCTTCTTTAACGCGTATTTCAGCAACAGTACCCGATACAGCAGAATCTAATTTAACTGTCTTTCCTTTGGGTTCCAGTCTTCCTCTAGCCGCACCAGTTTCATCGACTTTTGATAGCATTGCCCAAGGTAAAATTATTGATATAAATACTACTAAAAAATAGAGTAATCCTCTTGTCCAAACTTTAGGTAAACTATCAAGTAATTCCTTTGTTGTATTCGACCAATCTTCAGGGGTTTTAGCTGGATTTGTAGAGTTAATATTATCAATATTTTTTAAATTTGGTTCCTTGATTTCTTCTTCGACTATCGGCTTTTCTACCCGTTCATTTAATGGATTTGGCATGAATTATTTATCCTTTGTTTATTAAAATGTTTGTTTTAAAAATAAAACATCAGTGCTTATTGTTAATATCTTGCGTCAGTTGCAATAAAAGGCAGAGCCTTTATATCTAGTTCCCAGGCTCAGCCTGGGAACCAGAAGATTTTTATGCTGCAACATTTAATTGCTGGTGATTGAGATAATAAAAATGTCCTTTTTTTGCCATTAATTCATCATGACTTCCACTTTCAATTAATACACCTTTATCTAGTACCAAAATCAAATCAGCATTTCTGACGGTAGAAAGTCTATGGGCAATTATTAGAGAAGTTCTACCTTTGAGAATCGTATTTAAATTCTTTTGAATAATCCTTTCTGATTCAGTATCTAAATGGGAAGTTGCTTCATCGAAAATCAGTAATCTAGGATTACCTAATAATGCTCTGGCAATAGCAATTCTTTGCCTTTGTCCACCCGAAAGCATTCCCCCTCCTTCACCAATTTGGGTTTCATATCCCATTGGTAATTTTTTTATAAACTCATCTGCACCTGCTAATCTTGCTGCTTCGATAATTTCTGATAAATTTGCACCAGGGTATGCCAAACTAATGTTTTCCCGAATTGTTCCACCAAATAAAAAGGTATCTTGATCGACTACTCCTATTTGCTGACGTAAGGAGCGCAATGAAATACTATTAATATCTTGTCCATCAATAAAAATCGTCCCATCTGTAGATGGATACAATCCCAAAACTAATTTAGAAATGGTGGTTTTCCCCGAACCACTACGCCCTACCAAAGCTACCATTTGACCGGGTTTCACTTCAAAGCTAAGATTTTCAATGACATTAGTATCTCCTTCTGCATGATAGCGAAATGTCACTTTTTCAAAGCGAATATTACCTTTTATTTCTGGTAAGTTTTGCCGTACTTGTTGCTGTAAATCTTCCTCTGGCTCCGCATCTAATACATCATTAATTCGTTCTACTGCAATTACTACTTCCTGCAATTGATTCCACAATACTGTTAGTCTTTGAAAAGGCTGAATAATATTACCTAACAGCATATTAAATGCAACTAATTGCCCAATAGTTAACTGATTATTAATTACTAAATGCGCTCCAAACCACAATAACGCGGTAGTAACTACAGCTTCAATTGTATTACTGAAAATTTGTAGCCGATTGCTGATAATTTCTAAAGAAAAGTTTGTTTTAACTTCCTTAGCTAATAAATCTTCCCAATGCCAACGTACCGTCTGTTCTACTGCTGTCGATTTAATTGTCCGCACCCCACTAAGAGCTTCAATTAAATAACTGCTTTCGGTAGCAATAGCATTAAAAATTTCTCTAGATTTGCGTTGCAAAAATGGTGTAGCAATCAAGGCTAATAACGCAAAAGGAGGGACAATTACTAAAGTCAGTAACGCCATTTTCCAACTGTACCAAAACATCAATCCTACATAAATAAATACCGTCAATAAATCTAGTAGAATTGATAAAGCTTCTCCAGATAAAAACCGTTGTATTTTACGATTTTCCTGAACACGAGAGATAATATCCCCCACATAGCGATTCTCAAAATAACTCAGTGGTAGCCGCAATGTATGACGAACAAAAGCAACAATTAATGCTAAATCAACCTTATTTGCGGTGTGATCTAATAGATATTGTCGCAACCCCGTAATTGCTACCCGAAACAAGCTAAAAATTAACAGCCCTAAACCAACTGCAAATAAAGTTAATTCCGAACGCTGTACCACCACCCTATCTAAAATTAACTGGGTAAATAATGGTGTAATTAGTCCAAAAATTTGAATAAATAAAGAAGCAACAAACACCTCAAACATTACCAAAGAATGAGGTTTCATTAATTCAAAGAATTGCCAAAAGGGAGTTGTCGCTTCTTTCGCATCCTTCAAAAAGGCTGTAGGTTGCAATAACAGCGCATAGTTCGTCCATTTATCGTTAAATTCTTCATGGGTGAGGCTAAGTTGACCGATACCAGGGTCACATACAATTACGTGTTTTCGTGTAATTTCATACACAACTATGTAATGTTTCCCCTCCCAATGGATAATTGCAGGTAAATCTTGCTGCGCTAATTTGTCCAGACTCGCTTTTACTGGTTTGGTGTTAAAACCTATACTTTCTGCTGCCGCTGCTAACCCCCGCAAAGAGGCTCCATTACGGTCAACATTCGCAACATCTCGTAAACGATTGACGCTAAAACGTTTTCCCCAATATCGAGATACCATTACCAAACAAGCAGCACCGCAATCCGATCCACTTTGTTGAGCAAAATACGGATAGCGATGAGTTACTTTTTGTAATAAATGCCCTACTCGCTGAGTTGGTTGGGGTAAATAGGCTTTACTAATCTTTTTTTGAGACTCAAATTGTGGCTCTGCTGTTGACCAAACATCATCTACTTGAATTTCAGGTATATCAGTTTGGGCAACTGTTGTTTCTTCGGAATTAGACAACAGAGAATTTAGCGATGGGCACAGCCGTGCGGCTGAACGCGCTTTTTCCCACAAATATTCCCGGATTTGAGGATACTTATTAAGTAGCAGTAATAAAGCTTCAACCGGAATAAAACACAACTGTAAATTTACTGAGGCTCTGGCTGCATAAGGACTAAAATTATCATCAGGAAATAAGGTAAACTCTCCGAATGAAGTCCCAGCTTCGAGTGTAGTAATTAACTCATCAGTATCATCGAGTAATCTGACCTTACCAGCAATGACAATGTAAATACCGGCTTTAACCTCAGTTCCTTGCCAAAACTTTCCAACTTTGGGCTGTAAGAATTTAGCTTGTTGCAGACAAGTTTCAAACTCATCTTCAGATAGAGAGTATCCCAAAGTTTTATTTAGCTGTTCTGGGGAAATTAACGGTTCATTGTCCATCATCAATTTCCAAAACTGTTTCTAATTTTGTGAAGTGAAGGGGCAAAAATTCGACGCTATCAGTCAAAGAAGCCGATTTAAGTTCGCGAATCGAGATTTTGCTACTTTTTGTCTCAGTCGTACTATCAAGACAAGTATTAGGCTTTGAACGAGTAGATAAACCTAATTGTTTGAGCAGTCGTTTAATGTGGCGATCGCTAACTTGAATTCCTAATTCTTTGAAAAGATGTTTGCTCAACCAGTTTGTCGTCCATCGTTGAAAGCTGTAACCGTAGTCACGGGGACTACCCTTGAGCAGTTCTTGCAAACGTTGTAAATATTCGTCATTTACTACTTTCGGACGACCGATCGGACAATCTTGCCATTGATGCGCCATTCCGGAGCGGGCTATATGCATCCAATAGCGTACCGTAGCTGGAGAACATCCCAAAGTTCGACAAATTTCTGCTTGAGATTTCCCTTCATCCGCTAACAGCATGATTTCGATGCGTTGACGGTAAGATGATGGTAAATCAGTGTATAAATTGTTGAGTAGAAATTTCCTTTGAAATGCACTCAGTAATTGGCTATCAGTTTCTTCTGAATAATTGGGATCGAAAATTGGTTTGGAATCAGACATATTGTGAAAATTAGAATGTTTGATATCAAAGCAAAGTCACGATTTTGAAAACTTTTCGGAGAATACGGAAACTCCCGAAAAGAACAAAATATTAACCTGAAAGCAGATTTATCTGTATATAAAAGTACTTTTAATTCAAGTATTCCCAAAATTTGAGTGCTTTTAACAATTTATGAAAAATCAAAAGTGAAATGGGGTAATGAAGTTGTGCAAATTGTTTGTAGTAAGAGCTTTAGCTCTTAATCTAAGGACTGAAGTCCTTACTAAAAACCATTCACCAATGCTTTACGGCTGATTAAAAGTAATGCGGTCGATCGGTCGAGTGGAGAGATATCATTAATAAGAGGGTTGGGGCAGCACAACATAAAGAAACTAAGCGTATGACTCGTTGCTTAACAATACTATTGAATGAGCCGATTTATTTCCCAATACAAAACTTACTAAAAATCCGATCTAAAACAGATTCTGTTGCTTCTTCTCCGGTAATTTCTCCTAAAGCGTTAATTGCACCCCGTAAATCTATTGTCCAAAAATCAAAGGGTAGTTCTTGCTCAATTGTGATTTGCACTTGTTCTAAAGATGATTTCGCTTTGATTAATGCAGCAGCTTGACGTTGGTTAATTGCTATATCCATATCTGAAGCTTCTATATTGCCAATTTCTACCTGTTCTAAAATCGCTGTTTCTAATGCTTCAATTCCTTGATTTTTTGCTGCTGCCGTCAAAATTTGAGATTTTAACAACGGATGTTTTTGTTTGATATTTGCAATTTGATTTTGAGTTAATTTATTTTGACTATCTTCTACCAAATCAATTTTATTAATTACTAATATCACAGGACGATGCTTTACTTGTTCGTAAATTATTTCGTCATCCTTTGTCCATCCCGTTGTTGCATCGATGGTAAATAATACTAAATCGGCTGCTTGTGCGGCACTCCGCGAACGTTCGACACCAATTTTTTCTACTCGATCTTCGGTATCGCGAATACCTGCTGTATCTAGTACTTGTACGGGTATGCCGCCCACAACTAACTGCGATTCAACTACATCGCGAGTGGTTCCCGGTAATTCCGTGACAATTGCGCGATCGCTACGACTCCAAGCATTTAATAAACTTGATTTTCCCACATTCGGACGACCAACAATAGCGACTTTTAAACCCGTGCGTAACAGTTCGCCTTTATCGGCTGTTGCAATTAATTCGGTCATTTTTAAGATGACTTTTTCAATCTCCGAGACTATTGCTTCAGCATCTAAAGGAGGTAAATCTTCCTCAAAATCAATCCGTGCTTCAATTTCTGCCACAATATCCAAACATTTAGCGCGTAACTGACGGATAGAATCGGCTAATTTTCCTTGCAAACCAGCCAGTGCTGTTTGAGCAGCTTGAGGAGATTTTGCACCAACCAAATCGGAAATGCTCTCGGCTTGAGATAAATCGATGCGTCCGTTCAAAAAGGCTCTGAGCGTAAATTCTCCCGGTTGTGCGAGTCTTGCGCCGCCTTCCAGACATAATTTTAATACCTGCTGCACCGCCATAATTCCCCCGTGACAGTGGAATTCTACAACATCTTCGCGGGTATACGAGCGAGGGGCTTTCATGACTAACAAAAGCGCTTCATCTACCAATTTTTGCGTTTGGGGATGACGAATATAACCGTAAAGAATCCGGTGCGATTCTACAACTTGTTTTCCCGGAGCGTGGAAAATAGAATCAGCAATTTGTAAAGCTTCTTCTCCAGAAACCCGCACAATTCCCACACTACCCTGTTGAGGGACAACAGCAGTGGCGATCGCCGCGATAGTTCCAGTTGTAGCAAAGGTTTGAGGCATTGGGAGTTGGGATGAGAGGAGGGATGGGGGATGGGGGGATGGGGAGACAAGGGGAAATTTATAATTATTAACTATTAACTCTTAACTCTTAACTCTTAACTATTAACTCTTGACTCCTAACTCTCCCTCTTGAATCCAAAATCTAAAAGAAACGCATCCGTTGTTAAAATCTAAAATCCAAAATCGGATTGCGCGTTAATATTTATCCAGAAGCTAATATCTGCTTGAAAAAGTATTAGTTAAGAGGGGAGACACTATGGAAGAACAAAAAATCAATTGCGCTGAAGCCTGCGTTAATGGCTGTGTTTTAGGAGACAAATGCCCGAATAAAGAGTATGGGCAAGAAGCATCACAATTTATTCAAGATACTTCTTTAGACAAAATGCTCGAAATGGCGGAAATCGCTAGAATGAAAAAATTGTCGGAGCCGCCTAAATGGGTGATTCCCGATGAAATTTGATTAATTTTAGTTCAATTAGTTGAATTATAGGACAAATTATAGGACAGCCCAAAGTGGCTGTCTTACTCCCTTCCCGGCAGAAGATTACCGATAAAAAAAACCGCAGAGACGCAGAGAGCGCAGAGGAAAGAGGTAAAAAGAGATAGGTAATCTTAGAGCGGAATAGGAGTAATTCCCAAATTTTTATTTTAAATTTATTTTATAAATCATCCACATCTATATTCAATTCTCTTAATTTTGCTGCTAGACGTTCGGCTCTTTGAGCTTCTTGATTTGCTCTTTGAGTTTCTTGATTTGCTCTTTGAGCTTCTTGATTTGCTCGTTGTGTTTCTTGCTGTGCTAATTCTTGTGGAGTCGGAAGAAGTTCCCCTTCAGGAGTAAAATAACGTAATTTTTCTTCATAAATTCCGAGAAATAAACCTAACTGCTCGCTCCATAACCAACCTTGCTCCGAGGCTTCAAGTGGCTGATATTCACCACGAGATAAGTAGAATCCTTTGAATTCTAAACTATTTGGGTCAAACCAGAAATAATCTGGAGTGCGAAAGGTATCCTGATAAATTTTCTTCTTTAAATCTCTATCTGTTGCTGCGGTGGAATCGGAAAGTATTTCGACGATAATATTTGGATACTTGCCGTCTTCTTCCCACACTACCCAACTTTTACGCGGTTTGCGTTCGGTTCCCAATACTGCGAAAAAATCTGGCCCGCGAAACTTTTCTGACTTAAGCTGACGGTTACTGTAGTATATCGTCAAATTCCCGGCAACGTAAAAGTCATTGCGGTTTTGCCAAAATAATTCTAAGCACTGTATCAGCAGAATCATTTGCTTTAAATGTAAATCGCTTTCCAAAGGTGGCTCGTCGCTATATAAATCTCCTGGAGGAAATATTACATCATTTGGGATATCTAATTCTGGAGTTTCTAATTCTGGCGTTTTTAATTGTTTGGCGACAGACATAGTGGCAAGTATAGAAGTGCTATAAGTCTAGCGTAGCGTGAGAACCGCCATCACCTACTGACAAGACTATTCCTAATTTGGGTAATTTCACGTATGCTTAAGTTAACCGAAACTAAGCTGAAGATAAAGTTAATGAAAAACCTTTTATTAGGAAGCGTTGCACTTTTACTTTCAATACAAAGTTCAGCCTTAGCTGTTTCTCAAAGATTATCGAGCCAAACAGTTTGTCAGGAAGGTAAACCAGAATGTTTAGAGCTTGTTATTCAAGAAATGGAGCGCAGATACGAACCACTCGAAGCACAACGCGATCGAGATGGGATTTTTGCTCTTAGTTATTTACGAACCACTGAAAAATTGCAGCAATTGTTTGATACCGTTGGTTTTGAGAATCCTGCATCAATAATTAGAGAAGATGCACTTTTTGCAGATTATTATTTTGAAGCTTATGATAACTATCACCTTGGTACGGGTAATGTTCCAACTGCTTGGCAAATAGCTTTTGATGCAGCAGAAAATCAATCGGTATCTGGTACGGGAAATTTGGTTTTAGGAACTAGCGCCCACATCTTACGCGACTTACCTTTTGTGTTATATGAACTCGACCAAAAAGGAACTCCCATAAGTCTTACAGACCACAATCTTTTTAACGAAGTCCTTCTACAGGTAGATGTATTAGGAGAACTAGCACAAAAATTCGATCCAACAATTGATGATGACGATTTGCCAGGTACTTCTGATGATTTGGAAAGATTTCAAGTCGTAGCATTATGGCGCGAACTAACATGGCGTAATTATGAAAAATTACGAGATGCTCCAAATGATGCATCGCTGGCACAAGTAGCAGCAGAAATAGAAGGTTTATCAGCAGCGACTGCAACATCACTGTTTGAGCAATTCAAAAATCCCACACCACCCATATCTGTACCGGAACCATCTTCTACGCTTTTTTTACTTTTCATCGGTACTTATGGTGCAGTTTTGCATATTAAGAAGACACGTCGTAATCAATTATAAGTACATAAAAAGCTTTATCAATCAAATATATAAAGAAAACTACAATATCCCATACCAGCTTCAAACCTAGAAGATAGAATAATTGCGGCGTATCGCAAACTATAACAATCATGGGAATATCAGCTATAGCTTTAGAAAAATTACTTGCTCGTCAAAAGCTACCGGATTTTTTCGGTACCGAAGCAGTAAAACCCAGCTACGACGGACTTGGTTTGAGTAATATTGCTTCCTTAGCAATTGAATGGCTGGCTCCTGATGCTCCAACTTTGAGCGAAGAAACAGCAACACCTGCTTTCAATCCAGAATTATTAGGAGTATCTGAAATATCTGAAGCTTGGAAATCTTGGCAGAATCAAGCACCAATCAATCATGTGGTGCTGTTAATTTTGGATGGATTTGGTTACGAACAATTACAAAGTCTTGCAAATTCTAAGGATGCTCCGAACATAGCCCAAGCGCGCGATAGCCCTGAAGCTTTTTTCATGCCTGCAACATCGGTTTACCCTAGCACTACCGTGACAGCTTTAACTTCTGCTGCGACTGGTTACGCTCCCGCACAGCATGGGATGATGGCAACTAATCTTTATATGCGCGAAATTGGCACCATAGTTAATTTTATTGGCTTTAGTCCCCAAGTTGCTGCTAGTAGAGGCTCTTTCCCAGATACAATATTTAACCCCGAAACTTTGCTTCCCGTACCAAATATATATTTACGCATGGAAAAAGCGGGGATAGATGTAGAAATTATCAATTTTGACCAGTTTAAACAAACAAGTATCAGTAGATTTACCAGCGCTGGTGCAGAAGCAGGAACTAATAATTTTAAAGGTTATCGCACACCCTCAGATGCTTTTTCTCAACTGCGCGAACGTTTGTTAGCAAGAAGCTGCCAGCAGAAAAGTTTTACTTATTTATACGTACCTACTATAGATTCAGTTTCTCACCGTTATGGGCCGCTGAGTTCTTCTTATAAAGCGGAAGTCGCTACTTTAGATTTTGCTTTAAAAAAACAACTTATCGAACCTTTAGCGGGTCGTAATGATACCGTTTTATTACTAACAGCAGACCACGGACAAAGGTATAATCCCTTAGAAAATACGCTTTGGTTAGAACAGCATCCCGAATTAACTCAAAATTTATTTGCTCCAGCAACGGGTGAAGCGCGAGTTCGTTATTTACATATTAAGCACGATAAACAAGCTGCTGTTGCAGATTATATTAAGCAGAATTTTAGCGAAAACTTTTTTGCCATAACCCCATCAGTTGCGGTGGAATTAGGATTATTTGGAATTCCAGGTAAACCTTTGAGCATAGAAGCTGAAGATAGAATTGGTGATTTACTACTTATTTCACCTAAAGACTGGATATGTCGGCAGCATATAACTAATGAAGAACGCTATAAAGGACATCTTGGAGTTCATGCTGGTTTAAGTAGTGCTGAAATGTTGATTCCGTTTCTTGCTTATCGGTTTTAGGGAGATTGGGGGATGGGTAATTAGGAAATAGAACCTTTATAAATGACAGTATTGTGATAATTTCGCTGTTTTTAAAGTTTAAATTCACCGGATGGCGACGATAGTATTTGCATCATAATAGATAGCGTATAGTTATCTAGCAAGACTAGGATTGACTCTCATAAGATAATCCTGAAATATTTGATGTGCAGTTTTATGATCGCCCTCTGGAGACATATTACACATCCACCATAAAAAACTGCTTTGGTAACATCTTGGGCGATCAGTTGCAATTAATCGACCAAGATGTTCGCAATTCCAGCCTGTAAAAGTGTATTCCCAATTAGAAAAAACATGGAGGGCTTGTTTTATCCGCTCAATAATTTGTTCTGGCTTAAAAGTAATATCGTCAATACCAACAACAAATTTGGCCTCCTTTCTTTCAAATGGACATAATCCTTGACCTATAGATTGTTATCAAATGGAATTAGAAGTCTACTAACGCGATACATTTCCCGAAGATTGGGCTATGACTCAAAACAATTTGGGTACGGCTTATAAAACTCGCAAAAACGGCGATAAATCGGAAAATATCGAAATCGCAATTCAACACTATTTTGCCGCACTTGACGTATACCAACGTTCGGTATTTCCGTATCAATGGGCGACAATTCAATATAACTTGGGCAATGTGTATTGCGATCGCGTTACTGGTGAAAAGGCTGAGAATATGGAAATAGCCATATTATCTTACAATGCAGCCTTGGAAGTGTATCAACTAAATCTAGTTCCCCAGCAATGGGCAATGACCGAAAATAATGGGATACAAGCCCCGTGCTAAAGCATCGGCTTTCTGGTAAAATCGAACTAGTCGCTATAGGGCATTGGGAGACTTTAAACGGACATGGAGGGAAGGTAAGACTAATTTAATTAGCGCATCCGGGCGAAGTGTCAAGGAATCCTCGCTCTTTTAAGACGAGGAGGCATGTCAATCAATATAATTTGGGCAATGCCTATAAACAGCGCATTCGGGGTGACAATAATGAAAACTTGCAAAAAGCTGATGAATGTTATTTAGCTGCGATGGAAGTTTATAAGCGATATCGCGATCCTGAAGAAGAATAAGTGAGTAGGGAATGGGGAATATTAATTTGTAGTTCCAGTTAATTTCCTGTACTAGGGAACATCTTGCTCGCACTACGAATTTATCTTTTCCCACTACTCCCTACTCCCCATTCCCTACTCCCTGCTCCCTACTTTCTTTTCACAACTTATCAAACATCAAACTTTGATATTCTTGCTCGGTAACAATGTCCAAAGTGCTTTCAACTTTATCTAAAAATACTAACCCTTCAAAATGGTCGTATTCATGCTGAAAAATACGAGCAACAAAATCTGTTAATTGTTGATGCACTAAATTACCGTATTTATCAGTATATTCAACTTCAATAGTCCGATATCTCGGAACTAATCCTCTAATTCCCGGAATACTCAAACAACCTTCCCAATCTTTAACTAACTGATTAGAAAAATCGACAATTCGAGGATTAATCATTGCTGTAGGTTGCATCAAAGGAGCCTTTGGATACCTAAGATTAGGACGAGAAGCAACGATAAAAACGCGAGAGCTACTAGCAACTTGCGGCGCTGCAATACCAACACCGTTAGCATCTTTCACTGTTGCCAACAAATCATCAATCAGCTTTTGAATACTTTCGGAATGAATGTCTTTAACAAATTCTGCTTTCTGCCGCAGAATCGGATTACCTAATTGAATGATAGAAAGTTTTTCAGACATAAAATAAATTGGGAATTGGGAATTGGGAATTGGGGATTGGTAATTGTTTATTCTACCCCCTCTCTCCTTGTCCCCCCCTCTCCCCATCTCCCCATCTCCTAATTCCCCTCAGCTGGTGGTAAAGGTGCAGGTGTAACTGCTAAGTTTACAGTTGTGCCGTTGCGTTTGACTTCTACATTCAATTGCTGACCGATTTTACTTTCTTCTACTAATTTTTGTACGTCTTCATTACGTTTCACGGATTGGTTATTGATACTTACAATAACGTCTCCTGCTTTTAATCCACCTTGAGAAGCTGGTGAACCGCTCATGATACGTATTAATAAAACGCCTTCCGAAGCCGAAATGCTAGGATTCCCGATTTCACTGTTCAGTTTTTCTTTAACCTCTGGTGTCAGCGTCACCATCTGAATTCCTAGATAGGGATGATCTACTCTCCCTTTAGCTATTAATTCTTGAGAAATTCTTTTAACTGTGTTGACAGGAATAGCAAATCCTAAACCTTGCGCGCCTCGAATAATAGCGGTATTCATACCTATTACTCGTCCTTGAGCGCTTAATAAAGGGCCGCCGGAATTGCCGGGGTTGATTGCAGCATCGGTTTGAATATAATCAACTCGCTTATCAGATGCACCAATATCGCTGCTGGAACGCCCAGTAGCGCTAATAATTCCAGAAGTTACCGTGTAGTTTAAACCCAAAGGATTACCGATGGCAATTACGGCTTCTCCTGGCTGCAATGTTTCCGAATCTCCTAAAGAAACTGTGGGTAGTTGATCTGCATCAATTTTAATTACGGCAACATCTGTTACCGGATCTTCACCTAATACCTGACCCTTAAATTTACGACCATCTTTCAATTCAACGGTTACGCGATCGGCACCATCGACTACGTGAGCATTAGTTAATATTTCACCATTAGAATTGATAATAAACCCAGAACCGTTTCCTCTTTGCTCTCTTTCTGTGGGTTGTGTTGGAACTCTACTTCCAAAAAATCTCCGAAAAAATGGGTCGTTAAATTCATCTGGAACGCTGGAAGTGACTGTTCTGGAAGTATCAATACGAACTACAGCGGGGCCTACTTCTTGGACTACAGAAACCACAAAGTTAGGGTCTCTTGACTCTCTAAAGATTGGCGGCGGAGCTATTTTAGCAACATTATCATTTTGACCTTGGGCTTGCGCTGTCCGCTCTTGTGTTCTGCTACCCATAATCTTACTGGGCAAAGAACAACCGCTAATAAAAGCTGTGCTTAAGGTAACAAGAAAAGTTAATATAAAGTTTTTTGCCCAAAATTGTTGAGCCTTGTTTTTGATATAAATATTACTTAATCGCGGTTGATGCTCTTTTTTATTCATGTGATTTTATTTCTCCGTATGATTGCGTGAATGGTAGGATATTGCCTACCGGATGAATCTAAAAATAATTACAGTGTAAAACCTAGTTTCCGGTATAGATTGCTGGAGTTGCCATGAAAGCAGCAAAACTACTTTTACAAATATCTTCTCCAAACGACGATTACCTAACAATCGGTGGTTGATAATGTCTGACAAGATAGAAAATTTATGGTCTGAGGTATTGGAACGTTTACAATTAGAACTTTCGCGTCCCACCTTTGAAACTTGGATTAAAACAGCGATCGCCGAAAAATTGGAAAATAACTGTTTGGTAATTCGTACTCCCAATCCCTTTGCTCGCAATTGGTTACAAAAGTATTACATAAAAACTATAGCTTCGGTAGTACAGGATATACTTGGTCATCCGGTAGGTATTTATTTTACGGTTACGAGCGGCGATAATGTTGTTAACATCAACGACAATGAACCAGGGATTCAAACACCTAAGACGAATATTCCCAAAAATATTGACATAAACGGACAAAAAACATCAATTTTAAATCTAAAATATGTATTTTCCCGTTTTGTAGTTGGTGCAAACAATCGCTTGGCTCATGCTGCATCTTTAGCAGTAGCTGAATCTCCCGGCAAGGAATTTAATCCTTTATTTTTATATGGCGGTGTGGGATTGGGAAAAACCCATCTAATGCAGGCTATAGGTAATTATCGCTTAGAAATTTTCCCATCGGCAAAAATATTTTACGTTTCTACCGAACAGTTCACTAATGATGTAATTAGCGCTATTCGTAATGACAGCAGACAAAGCCTTCGAGAACACTACAGGGCTGCTGATGTACTTTTAGTAGATGATATACAGTTTATTGAAGGCAAAGAATCCACTCAAGAAGAGTTTTTCCACACCTTCAATACTTTATATCAAGCAGGTAAACAAGTAGTTATCGCATCAGATCGTCCACCGAATCAAATACCTCGTTTGCAAGAAAGATTATCTTCGCGCTTCTCAATGGGATTAATTGCCGATATTCAGGCACCAGACTTAGAAACCAGAATGGCTATTTTACAAAAAAAGGCCGAATATGAAAATCTTAATTTGCCTAAAGATGTCATAGAATACATTGCTTCTAACTACACTTCAAATATTCGTGAATTGGAAGGCGCATTAATTCGGGCAATGGCGTATATTTCCATTTGGGGTTTACCCATGACGGTGGAAAATATCGGCTCGGTTTTAGAACCACAAGTTGAGCAGGTGGAAGCAACTCCAGTGGCAATTTTAAGCATAGTAGCCGATACCTTTAACCTTTCGATTGAAGATTTGAAAAGCAATTCGCGACGACGAGAAATTAGTTGGGCTAGACAAATCGGAATGTACCTGATGCGGCAATACACCGATTTAAGTTTCCCTCGAATCGGCGAAGAATTTGGTGGCAAAGACCATACTACAGTTATCTACAGTTGTGACAAAATTGCTCAACTCAAAGAAACCGATCGTAATTTAGCGCAAACCCTGCGTCAACTTAGCGATCGCATCGGCATGAACAGATCCAAATGAAAATGAATCATATCGAAGTCAACTGGCAAAAAAGCATTTTCCTGCATTAGTTTGCCCAAAAAACTAATCTTCTGATTTTCTGTAATAATTTAAGAGTATTATGAAGGTTAAGCACTGTATAAAAAGTCATTAACAACAAACAAGATTGTGGAAAACTTTTGGCAAATTTGTGGAAAACTCAGCTATTTACTAACTGCCTGTGGAAAAACTAACTCTTTTTCCACAGGTTTTTCCACAATTAGTTGTTTATAGAACCTTCTTCGAGAAAGGCTGTGATGAGTTTTCCACAACTTCCCCAAATATGGCTATTAAAATAGCAATAATTTTTTTCTAGCTACAAATATGCGATTTAGAACTTAGCGCAGCGAGTTTCAATAACTAGTCTTTATTTTTATGTTGGACGAGAAAAACGAAGCAATATCTAACTTAAAGCTTCTGATTAGTTATAAAAATAAATTCATTTTTCTAAATTAAAAATGTTTTTATATGAAAATATTAATTGCGATCTATTAGCTTTTACCGCAAAATAACTTATTAATAGCAGCGATGGGGGCGGCAAAAAAGAATATTCTTGTAAGATGATTGTTTGTTTAGAAATCAAACAGGAGTATCTTGTTGTTTGATATATTTTTTGAGAATATCGAGAGCATCCCATTATGAAAATAGTTTGCAGCCAAAGCGATTTAAACACTCATCTCTCACTGACTTTCCGTGCTGTTCCTTCGCGCCCGACTCATCCCATACTTGCCAACGTGCTTCTGCAAGCAGATGCTGCAAATAGTCAAGTGAGCTTAACAGCTTTCGATTTAAGTTTGGGAATTCGTACCAGTTTCAATGCCGAAGTTCTAGAAGGAGGAACAATAACTCTTCCAGCCAAGCTACTTAATGATATAGTTTCTCGTTTACCAGAAGGAGAAATTATCCTTGATGATACAATTCCAGATAAAGTTGATGGGCAGCAACCAGTGGATAACGGTTTAACCGTCACCCTAAAGCCAAAAAGCGGACGCTATCAGGTACGGGCAATGGGTGCGGAGGAATTTCCCGAACTACCCGTAACCGAAAACGATAAAGCAATTCATCTTCCTATTAGTGCATTAATTGAAGGCTTGGGAGGTTGTTTGTTTGCTACAAGTGCAGATGAAAGCAAGCAAGTTCTTACAGGAGTACATTTAACGGTAAAGCAAGACACTTTAGAATTTGCAGCTACAGACGGACATCGTTTAGCAGTAGTAGAAACTACAAACGAAAATCTAAATGATGATGAGCAACCAGATTCCGTACAGGTAACGCTACCAAGCAAAGCTTTACGAGAATTGGAAAGAATGTTGGCTCATAGTTCAAAAGAAGATGAGCCTGTAGCAATGTATTTCGATAGTGGGCAAGTAGTGTTTGAATGGCAAAATCAGCGTTTAACCAGCAGAACATTAGAAGGACAATATCCCGCTTACCGTCAACTTATACCTAATTCATTTGAACGAGAATTAACTTTAGATAGAAGACAACTCATTAGCGCATTAGAAAGAATTGCCGTATTAGCCGACCAAAAAAACAATATTGCCAAACTTAGCATCGATAGCGAATCTCAAGAAATTACATTGTCAGTAGAAACCCAAGAAATTGGTAGCGGAATGGAATCTATGCCAGCGCAAATAAAAGGAGATGATATTGATATTGCTTTTAATATTAAATATTTGATGGAAGGTTTAAAAGCGTTACCTTCAGTAGAAATTCAAATGCAGTTAAATAATAATTTAGCTCCCGTTATCTTTTCCCCCGTTGGAGGAATTAAGATGACTTATTTAGCAATGCCAGTGCAGTTGAGAAGCTAAGAATTGGGTGTTGGGCATAGGGGATGTGGGATTGGGAGAGAGGGGGTAGTAGAGTGGGAAGAGGGGGTAGAAAATTCTTTTAACTCTTAACAATTACCAATGCCCCATTCCCAATTTATCTACTTTGCTTAATCGGAATTTCAATTGAGAATTCTGTGCCTTTATTAGGTAAAGATTTACAGTTGAAAATTCCATCATGTTTATCAACTATTATCTGATAGCTAATTGATAATCCTAAACCAGTTCCTTTTCCTACTGGTTTAGTTGTAAAAAATGGGTCAAACATTCTTTTCATAACTGTTTCAGTCATTCCTAACCCGTTGTCAGCGATACGAATTACAAGTTGATTATTATCTTCGCTAATCTGAGTACAAATCCTAATTTTAGGAATTAAAGATTGTTTATTGTCACTTTCTATTTCCCAAAAACTGCTGCTAATTCCCTCTTCTAATGCATCAATTGCATTGCTCAAAACATTCATTAATACTTGATTTAGCTGTCCCGCATAACATTCTACTTCTGGTAAGTTGCCGTATTCTTTAATTACTTCAATACCGGGACTATCTGGTTTTGCTTTTAAGCGGTATTGCAAAATTAATAATGTACTTTCAATACCTTGATGAATATCGGCACCTTTTAAATCTGCTTCGTCAAGTCGAGAAAAATTACGTAGCGATAAAACAATTTCGCGAATGCGCGAGGCTCCTATCTTCATCGAAGAGAGCATCTTTGGTAAATCATCAACTAAAAATTCTAAATCAATTTCATCTGCTCGCTCGCTAATTTCGCAATTATTTCCGTTACAATCTTGATAAAGTTCTAAAAGACCCAGCAAATCTTTTGTATATTGATGAATATGATTGATATTGCCGTAAATAAAGTTAACTGGATTGTTAATTTCGTGTGCTATTCCTGCAACTAATTGTCCCAAAGAAGACATTTTTTCGCTTTGAACTAATTGAGTTTGAGCTTTTCTTAAATTATTAAGTGTTTGTGCTATTTGTTCGGTTTGCAATCTGCTTTGATTTAATAATTCTGCTTGCTGGAGTGCTACACCAAATTGAATCGCCGTTTGACACAAGAATTTTATTTCCGATCCTTGCCAGTGACGGGGGGCAGAGTTTTGATAAGCTGCGAGCATTCCCCAAAGTTTTTCACCAATAAAGATTGGCGCGATCGCATATGCTTTTGCTTGAAATCGCTCCAAAAGTTCTATATGACAATCGGCGTAATCTGCTTGATAGATATCATCTACTGCAATGCTTTGATTGAAGCGACATCGCCCGCCTTGGGTTTCTTGTATATAACTATCTTTCCAAAGCTTTACAATATTTGAACCTACCAGTTTTACCCAACCTTCATTGACAAACTCAGCAATAAACTCACCACTCCAATCAGCATTAAAACGATACACCGCGACTCTATCGGCTTGCAACCATTGACAGACTTCTTGAGTTGTAGTTTGAAAAATAACGTCTAAATCCAGAGATTCTCTAATTTTAGTAACTACTTCAAACAATATTTTTCGCTGTTTAGCTGCTTGTTGTAATGCATCTGTACGCTGTTTTACTTGTTTTTCTAAATTGGAATTAAAATCTTGTAGTTGTTGGTGTAAGTCGTATTGATGAATTGCTGTAGAAAATTGAGTTCCTAATTTTTCGGCTAATTCTATCTCTTCCTTTGTCCATTGACGAGCTTGTGCGGTTTTCGATTCTCGCCATATTTCAAATGATTGTCGTGGATAAATTTGCCTTTCATCTGAGTCAAATCGTCCAGCCCAAAGGGTTTCTGTATCTATTTCTTCGCGAAAAATGCTTAAGTAACCGAGCAGTTGCTGATGATATTGGAGGGGAATCATCAAAATGCTACGAATTTTAGTTCCCTGAAAAGCAGTTTGTAAATTTCGTAAGCCGGGGATTTGATTTATATCGGAAATTGCCCAAACATTATAATTATTAGACTTATAATATTCTTTCCAAATACTATACTGTTCCATCAAAGAATATTTTGATAAGTCTGGCATTACTGGTTGCTTACCGTCGGTATAAAGTTTTATTAGTTCGCTGCCAGTTTCTAAGCATTCCGTGAAACTTTTAAAATTTGGATTTCCAATACAAAGCCTACCTCCGCAACCTTCAAAAGCTGCAACAGTTTTTTCTAAAGCTGCTTGCAATGGAATATCTTTGAGTGAATGCAGTAAGGTTGCGATATTATTAATAATCGCTTCTCGTTTAGCTTGAGAGCGAGCTTCGGTAAGAAGAAAATCTTGAGTAATAGCTAGTGATAGTTGTGCTACAAGCATTTGCATTACTTTTAATTCTTGTTCCGAAACCGAGCGGGATTCCGAATGATGAGATACTAATAATCCCCAAAGCTGCTCTTGATGAAAAATTGGTGTGACAACAGAAGACTTTACGCCCATTGCCGTCAGATATTCTATATGGCATGGATCGACATTACGATAAGAGATATCTTCTGAAATAATTTCTCCGGTTTCCCTTTCATATACCGCACTTTTACCAATTTGTCCCGTTTCTACATTAACAATAGAACGCACCCGCGACTTAACAAACATTTCCCGAGCATGAGCGGGAATATCATCTGCGGGAAAATTCAGTCCCAACAAAGAAGGCAGTATATTATCATGAATTGATTCAGCAACAACTTTACCGCTACCATCAGGATGAAACTGATAAACCATTACTCGATCAATAGCAAGAAAAAATCTCACTTCTGCTACTATTCTTGTAAAGGTTTCTTTTAATTCTAATGAACTACGAATACAATTTGTAATTCGGTAGATAAAATCATCTTGCTCGATATTCTTCCGCAAGAGTTTCTCCTGAGATAAAGTCATTTTTAATAAGAGGGAACAGCGAATTTTTATTTTAAATCTAAAAACATTGTGAAATATGATTGCTTACAATGTCTTCCGTGAGAATACTGCCTTATTTCTTAATAAAACTTAATTCTCTAATCAAATAACTGATTCTTTTTAATAAAAATATTAGCTTATTAAGATACGTATATAAGTAAAGGTGGGATAATACCCACCTGTAATCATTATAATTAAGCCTTTACAACTTCAGAAAAACGAATTTTCAAATAATCATCTTCCATCTTGGCCCCAGATGGTTGGAGTGCCGCTAAGGCTTGTGGAAGCACTAGATTACGGCGATGATTGCCAATAGTAATATTTAATTCATCTCCGCTTTTGCTTAAATTTACTTGGTCTTTAGGAATGCCGGGCAAATATAACTCTAAGCTGTATTGATTTTGATCTTGGACAACTCGAATAGTATTTTCTTTGTAATAAACTTGAGTTGGATCTTCGTCTTTATAAAGCGTTTCCTTGAGTCTTTCTAAAGCTTCTAAACCACACATTTCTTCCGAATAAAGCGGAACTTCCTTTACTGGTAAAGGATGAAAGTTATCATGTAATTCTTGACGATATTGTTCTTGATTTTCTTTCCACCTTTGAAAGAATGGATCTTGCACTTCTTGAGGAATAATCCGATTTGCTATGACTAAATCTGTTGAGACATTATACAAGCTTAAGTAAGCATGAGCGCGAAGAGATTCTTTAATTACCATCTTTTCTGGATTTGCAACAAGACGTACCGAAGTTTGAGTATTATCAGTTAATACTTTTTCTAACGCTTCGATTTGCTGATAAAACTCATAAGGTGCATCCATCACCTCTCTATCCGGTAGCGAAAAACCAGCGATAGGTCTAAAAATCGGCTCTACTAAAGGACGCAACGCTACCGAAATATTTTGAAATGGCTTGTAAAAACGCCGCATATACCAACCGCCAACTTCTGGTAAACTCAGCAACCGTAAAGCCGTACCAGTAGGAGCAGAGTCAATAATTAAAACATCATATTCACCATCATCATAATGACGTTTCATTCTTACCAAACCGAAAATTTCATCCATCCCCGGTAGAATCGCCAACTCTTCAGCCTGTATTCCCTCCAATCCCCTAGCCTGCAAAACTTGAGTAATATAGCGCTTTACAGCACCCCAGTTTCCCTCAAGTTCCAACAGCGCATCTAATTCCGCACCCCACAAATTTGGACGAACTTCTTGCGCTTCGTGTCCGAGTTCCATATCAAAACTGTCAGCTAGAGAATGGGCTGGATCTGTACTTAAGACAAGAGTGCGATAACCCAATTCAGCACAACGCAGTCCAGTAGCGGCAGCAACCGAAGTTTTACCCACACCACCTTTACCTGTCATTAAAATTACGCGCATGAATAATCTTTATTTCCTGAGAAGCTTTTACATTTATTTACATACATATATATATTATGAACTCTTTGAGGATGAGAAATGCTGTTTAACTACATCCAATCGCGAACATTTCCAGTAATCAACGTGAGAAATTATTAAACCATCAGAATTTATCCCCAAGGTACTCCATCCAGGGATAGAAATTCGCGGTTTCCAGGGTACAGGAGTATTCCAGTTAAGAGTCCATTCCATTTTGATGGTGTCTCCTTCTCTGCGAATATCATGCAAATCCATCTTAGGGTTAAGAAAGAAAGTTTCAATAAACTTAATCATCAACTTATAGCGTCTAACCCCATTAAACTCATTCATCGGATCTTTGAAATAAACATCCTCCGCATAAAGACTATAAGTTTGATTTTTAGGAAAACGATGATAATCTTCCTTTAAAATTTCTAAAACATTCATAATCAATTACCAATTACCAATTACCAATTACCAGTTATCGTAAAAAACGAGCGTTTATTAATTACATAGTTGTTCACTGCTCACTGCTCACTGTTAACTGATTACTGTTCATTCCACAATCTTTCTAATTGTCCTCGCCAAGCAGTTAAAACTCTTTCTCGTGCTTCGGGACTTTGATCCATTTCACCCATTAAACCTTCAGCATAAAAACGCTCCAGATTTTGCATTGTTGCTTCTAAAGATTTTCCTTGCTGTTTAGAAGCTTGAACAATTTCTTTAATCTTGGTTTCAGTTAAGCGACTAAAAGCATCATTTACACCTAGTTCATACAGAGAAATTAATCTGGCGATCGCATCGCGTAAATCTTCTACAACCAAGCTGGCGCAACTGTGCTGAAATACTCCCCACAAAACATCTTGATGTAATGCGTAGCGTACTTGTTGAGTATCATCAAAATTGGCATCAAAAAACTGCTGTAAAAACGGTTGCGCTTGCTGTGCTGGCATAATCGGTAACAAAACTCGCAACCAAGTTTGGTCTTCGCTAAGTAGTGTCAACAGTCGAAAAGTAGGAGTTTCAATTTGCCAAGAGCCTGGTGCAAGCACTTGTATCCTAGATGTACCAAATAAATCCGCAAGCGTATCGGCAATTTCGTTATGTGTCATATTATGGCATTTGAGCTATTACTCCAGCCTACCGCTTGGGGGTATCATGCTTTATCTTCCCTAAGACTTATGCCGTATCTTAAAAATAGGGAATAGTTAGGAGTAATTAAGGTCAAAGGTTAGGAGTTAGGAATTCTAGATTTTAATGTGCAGGGATTTTGGATTAAAAAAGTTAGGAGTTTTAGATTTTAGATTATTTTTGATCTCCTATGCCCAATTCCCAATGCCCCTATCCCCAACACTCTATTTTTTATAAATTAAAAATACCGAACCAATAGCGCCGAAATTTTCTACATAGGTTTTACCGTCGTAAAATAATCCGGGAGATTCACCTCCATCAAATAATATTCCTTCTTGAACTTTACCCAAACAGTTATTTCGAGCAATTCCTTCTAAAACATCATCAAACATATCTGGTAAAAGTTCTCGATTAAGTTCTGTTATTTCAATATCGGAATTTGCTCTAGAATCATTTACTAATAAAATTACATAACCTTTGCTTGTAGTCGCAGCCATCGAACGATTTATGGCTTTTTTACAAGCAAATTCTCCTAAAGCTTCACAAATATCTTTGAATTCGCCGTTACGATAAAATCTACCGTTACCTCCGACTATGTTGTAGTTTAAAATATCACGATTTCTTCTACCTTTTGCAATAGTCGCTTGACGTGATAACGGTTTACCCCCAGATACTCCGAAAGAAGAACGGCTATTTCTAAAATCTCCCGAATAGCTAATTCCTCGCGAAATATTCAAGCCCTGGGGTTTGTCATCTACATCAATATAATCGGCATTAATTGCGGCTATAGGTTTTTTACCATTCAACAAAGCATTTTCGTCACCGATTATTTCGCGAAATAGTTTGGGAACGTATTCTTTACGCAATTTTCCGCTATCGTTTTTGGCGTAAATTTTGTGATCTAAACCTACATTTACTTTAAAATCTAATTCTTCTGATTTCGGATTAAAAATAATTACATGATTAATCCCTCTATCAAATTTTTTACCTAAATTATTGGTTTTGAAGAATTCAATACTAAAATTTCTATCTTTCCCCGGACAATTAACCGAAGATTCTTTGACTATTTTTTGCGGTATATCCTTTCGTGATGTATTTTCTTTTGCTTGCGTAATTATTAATGGCTTCTGGGCTAATGGCAAATTATCATTACTTTGATTATAAGAGCGGAAAAAGAATACACCGGCAGCTATTAATATTAAGCCGATAAAATTTTTGTTGAACATAACTAGACAATTAACTAATAAAATATTACCTGCACCCTTACGGGTATCTTATCTTCTATGTCGTTGCCAAAGAAAACACTTTGCGATGATGGCTTCTCTTTTCCCCTTACCGAGAAGATGAATGCTTCTCAGGAAGAGTTTTCGATTCGGTAGGCTTAACCACCATTGATTAAAACTTCATCTAAGATAACTATTTATTATTATTAATCGCTGCATTTTATCTCAGATAAAAAAACTCCCCGCAGAAATAATTTTGCGGGGAGATAATTAAGATTAATTCGAGTTAATTCAAAATTCTATTTTCGGAATCTCAAATTTAAGCAAACCATTCTAAAACAGCTTCATCCTTAGTATTGGTATTGCGTGATGGAGTTTCGCGATTAAACTTCATCTGAATCGAGCGGGTTTGCTCGCCGTCAACTGCAACTGCTTTAATTGGATAATCAATCAAACCGTCTTGGAAGGACATTTGGAAGCGGAATGTACCGTCAGGATTTAGTTTGATTTCGCGATCGCCAATTGTAACGGTAGCATCTGGTTCGGTTGCACCGTAAACAATCAACTCAGCGTCAGCAATTAACCAGAATTTGCGTGGACTTTGTGGAGCTACCGATGCACCCATACCAACGCCAGACATATTTACACCCGATGCTGTAGGAAGCGCCCACATACCCACGCCAGATGGGAAAATATAGGAACTAATAGCTTGCTCTGGAGACATCGAACCAGGAACTTGATGTTGAGAACCGAAGATAGAACCCGCTACCCGCATTGTTTCTGCGGATTCAGCCATGCCAAATATTTGTTCGTAAATGGGATTACCATTACCATTCACATTACCTGCTTCTGCGGTTTCCGAGATTTTCTTCGCAGGTGGTACTAATTCGTACTTAGTCTCGCCGCGTAAATCTTCTTGAAAATCAACGGTGATAAAAACATCTTCAATCCAGTCAGAAGGATACACGGGAGGAACGTGTACTCTAGCACTGCGAGCCAATGTCAACCAACGGCCGTCAGCGCAACGATAACCGATGTCAATTACATAATCGCGATCGCTAACAGGAATTGGTAAATACCATTCCCGTGCCATTTCATCACAAGGATACTCTTGAAGATTATGGGCACTTTGGTTATCTAAATTGATGTCAGTAACATCATAAATTCTTAGTGCTAATTGTTGTCCGCCTTGTTTGCGTAAATCTTCTTTATGCTCGTTGGAAATATCCCAGTAAGCATAAGCCCATTGTGGATCGCGAGGCATTAGTACAACACGACTCTCACCATAACCATTAGGTAAATCCGCAAGCCCTTCATCAACCGAAGCCAGATTACCGCCAGTTTTATCTTCTTGTCCCAACTCGAATTTTGCTGCTTCCACTGTTTCCTGTGCCTCCAATGAACGAGATTCCTGTCTGGATAATTTCTTGCTTTCTGCTTCTTGAACTGCTGCGAGTAACTGAGATTTACGCATTCGGCTATAGCGAGATATGCCGTATTCGCTGGCAACTTTACGTAGCTGCCGTAATGTCATTTCTTCTAACGGTGGGCGTTCTTTTGCCATGAGTAAAGACCTCCTAAATTTTATTTAAGAAATTTATTTTGTTTAAGGAGAGGTCGGTCTAATTACATCTACCCCAAATCTTTTTTAATCAAATTGTTAGCTTTATGCCAAACTTTCAATTTTTAATTGGCTCTATTCTCAATGAGAATATTACCGTTTGGAATATGGGGTTCAAAGTTAAACATTCTTTTTCCTTGGGAAACTTAAATCGTTAACCCCTACCTTTTATTTCTTCTGTTTTCACAACTTTCACAGTTAAGTAAAAGTTTTTTTAATCTGAGCTATAAGCATTCCTAACAACAGAAGAATCACTTGCTATTTATATTAACTTCAACACCTTGGTAGGGATCAAGGGGGTAAAGAAGACTTTTTTAACTCAATTACGAATTTATAGGCTATTCGGGGATCGCAATGTCATTATTAGTTGACATATGGGACTCAAACAGGCATCGCAAGACTTTCCAAATACTTTATTTGTCATGAAAATTTGACAAATGAGTATGATTGCTTATGGAAAAGAGTATTTAGGCAGTTGGCATATCTACTTTTTCTTTTAACCCCTTGTTGTGAATGCCGACGAACTTAAACCAATTTTCTGCCTCTGCCAGACAGCTAATTACATCTGTTGTTGTATTAACTTAGATAATGCATAAAAGTACTTAAGACAGTGATACATTAGACACATTAAAATAAATGTACTTTGAGTGTAAGATTCTGGATATCTCATGGCAATTCAATATTAGCAGCATACTGAATGCGCGAAGTGCGGATATTTTTTGATAACTACTGTAAGAATTTGCCTTGTTTATGGCAATTACATATTAGGGGTGATGTTTAGGAGGTCACATTGAAACGACAATTAGGACAACAAATAGACCCGTCCTATGACCCTGTATTGCTCCAGAAGCAGCAGTTACTAAGTCAGGCAGTTCAGGAAGAGTGGCAAGTTCTTCAAAATACAATTCAACTTTATGTTATTCAAACGATAAAAAAATCGGGTGATACGTTAGGTAACAGTCGAGATCGCAATTTTACTGCAACATTAGCAGAAGAAATTTTCCACGAAACTGTTGAAACGGCTCTTAAAAAAGCTGATAAATTTGACCCTAATCGTTCGGCTCGTCTCTGGTTATTAGGTTTTGCGGTTAAAAAAATACAACGGTGGCAACGTCAAAAAATCCAGCAAAATAAGCGAATTACACCTATTGCCGAACTCCCCTTAGCTCGTAAACTTAAGCAACAAAATTCAGAAGAGGAAATTTTAGGAATATTATACGAGTCATCAAATTCGTCCGACCCTGAAATGTTGGAATATTTACTGTCTTTGGTAAATGACGCTAATCGAGAAGTACTTAAACTAGGTTTTGTTGAGGGTTTGGATGGAGAGTCCTTAGCTGCTGCATTAGGGACAACAGTAGGAGCGGCTTACACCAAAAAGCATCGTGCGATCGCACAGTTGCGCCAAGCTTATGCCCAAAGTCACAAGTCATCTGAGGAATAAGATGCAAAATCAAAATCAGCAGCCCTACTCCCGTGAAAAAGCTATCCATTTATATGTACAGGCTTTAGATAGGGGTGACATGGAAGTAGTAGCGCAAATACTTGATGCCGCTTGCGATGACCCCAAATTAGAGCGAATTATTACGGAAATTAATTCAGCTTACCAGGAAGAAGAACAGCTAACACCAATCGCAACCGATGCGGAAATTATTAGAAATTTATTACGCAAGCATTTATATAGTGCATTTGAAATTATTCAAGAAGAGGAAAAACCTTTAATTTTTGAAGATATTGATGAAGAAGAAAAATCAGTAACTGTTGGCGATGTTATGAAGCGTTTGCAACAGATAAACCGCGTACCATCAGCAGATAAAGAAATTATTAGTAAATTACTTTATAGTTCTGTACCGCTCCCTGTCAAACTTAGTATTCAAGCGGTTAGACAACTAGCAATTGAATTAAGAATTAATGCGAGCGAAAGATTCTTAGATATATTTCGAGATACAGCGATTACTTTATCAATGGGACACAGCCATAGTAGGGCACGATTAGCAGCAGCACGCGAACAAAAAGGTCGGTATAAATCCACATTAAAAAATCGCCAACCAATAGAAAGAAAAGTTAAAAATAATACTGAGGTTGATAAAAATAGATGATCCAAGAACATCGTCGTATGGCAATTTCGCAGGCTGTAGAACTGGTATATCGAGAAGCTGGACTGGAATTAGAAAATTTAAAACCTGGTGTTGTACCATTGTATGACCTAATTCGGACTTACCCAATTAGGGTTGCAGAAATTACAGACATGACTATTCAAAGTGTCGCCGATTTTTTGGAAGCAGAAACAGGACAAAAATTAGCTGTAACTGATAATGAAAGCCAAGATTCAAAGTTAGCAGGATATTTATATTTGCAGGAATACAAAGGTTTTTTTTATGGCTGCATTTTAGTAGAGCAAAAACCATTATTAGCTCCTATTTCACGTCGGCGATTTTCAGCAGCCCATGAGCTAGGACATTATTTGTTACATTTTATTTCTTTACTTGAAAGTCATCACAAAAATACTGTTCAGGAACCTTTAATTTTAACCGAAGGCTTGTATATTCCAAATCAAGATAAAAATGAAAATCAAGATGACACAAAAGAAGATAATGATAAATCAACAGCGCAATTTACTTTTACAAATGGGATACAAGCAGTCATTGATTATCTTGGGATAGATGAGAAACAAATGGAAGAAGAAGCTGACCAATTTGCTGCTGAACTTTTAATGCCAGCTTCGGCTTGTTTTACATTAGCTAGGAAGTTTCGGGGTCGATTTGGTACGAAAAGAGATGTTTTAGCAAAACGATTAGCAACTGAGTTTTTAGTCAGTAAAGAAGCCATAAAGCGACGTTTAAAAGATTTACAGTTACCAGAAATACTCTTAGATGCTCATTCATAAAAACCTACAGGTAGGAGAATTTAGTTAAAAAATGGGATTAGATTTTCTGAAAAATTATGATGGTTCTCGTGTTGAACAATATGATACACAGTTTCCTTTATTGTCAGAAGAAACTGATGAAGATTTAGAACTAACTCCAGAAAAAGTGGATTTAGATTATGAAGTAAAACCTCGGACAATTGATTGGGAACCGATTAATTTGAACACATTGCCTAACTGGCGACCTAGCCATTGGAATGAACGACCAACTCGTTTTGTCGATGGTAAAGATGTGGGGGAAACAGTAGCTTCCGTGCGTTCTCCAAGCGGTCAATTAGTTCCTATCCGTCTTTCCCAGATTGGCAGTATCACTATGCGGGAAGAAAACGGAGAATGTCGGCGCGAATTTGAGGTCGTAGATCGCGTAGTTTCGATGGCAGTAGACCTTTTTCCTTGGAATGAAGTAGAAAGTTTTGCTGCTGCTTTACAAGACACTGGATTTCGTTTGTTACCAGTTCGTCCTCCTAATGGGATCTCTTCCTACGATTTTGAAATCATGCGAAAGCGAACTCAACAACGTTCTAATACTGAAATGGAAGCATTGGAGGAATCAGCAATTTCCTATAGTGTCGAAAAACCAACTGTGGTAGACGGACGACTGCAATCGCGTATAGGAGGTTTTGATATTAATGAATCCCCCGTTTTTGGTGTAATTAAAACTCAACGCCAAAATTACTTACATATCAAAGGGATTCAAGTTCTGTACGGACTCGAAGCTGGTCAACGTACACCAGTGTTTACCATTTGCAGAGGATGGCTACCTGTTATTTCTTGGTTTGTACGTCTTTCTGGAAATGGCAGGACAACTCCTAGTACCGGAATTGTTCGTGTGGAAGCATCAAAAAGCTGGTTCGAGAAGCATCACAAGCGCAATTGGGATTTTGTGGATAAGTTATCCCAAACTATATATGAGTACCGCTGTCGAGAGCGCAGTTATGGACGCGCTGCTATTTCCTTACATCCAATTGTGCGAGCCGAAGAAAGTTTAGGTTCCCTTTTCCTACCATCAAGTATCCTATCTAATCGTTTTTACCGTTTAACCCAGTTATAAAGTATAAAACTCAAACAAAATATGACTGACGAAATATTAATTCCTGAATTCGATGTTAACGGAAACGGTTCCCATACAGGTATACCTAATGCCGATCAAGCAAATAGGACAGAAGATACAAATGCATCAGCTAATTCCTTTAACAGAATTATCGGTAAAGTAGCATCACCACCACAGAAAGAATCTACCTCAGAACAATTTCATTTTTGGGTGCGACAAGACAAACTGGTTGAAAAAACTCAAATTGTTCGTACTGAAAGTCATGTTGGCGGTATAACAATAAATTTTTACGCAATTGTAGAAGAGGTTTACCGACAAAGCCGTAAAAAAGATATTGGCGAAGAATTTGACGCTTTTGACGGTGATGTTAATTACCAACCGCAATTTCTTGGTGAAGGGGTTACTTTTGCTACTGCTACAATTTTACGTACCGAACCTCCTGTTTTAGCCCCACCTTTAGAACAAAGTTCGGTTTTCTTAGGGGATGACTCCGATGCTCGACTTGCTTACAGAGCAGATGAAATTGATAATTCCTTAGCAATTGGTTTGATTAAAAATGGTGGAAGCGCGATCGCCGGATCGGGGATGATAGACCTAGACTATCTACTTGGCATCAATGGCGGACACATGAACGTTAACGGTGTTGCCGGTCGAGGAACAAAATCCAGTTTTCTGCTATTTCTTATTTATCAATTATTGCGGAAAGCGCGTTATCGTGCAGAGGAATATCCATCAGATCCAAATCCCCTAATGGTTGTTCCTATAATTCTTAACGTCAAGGGATACGATTTATTTCATATTAATCGCTGGAGTAATAGATACAGACGTGAAGAACATTTAGCGGACTGGCAAAGATTGGGTGTTGAGAATCCAAAACCTTTTGAAAATGTTACTTTTTTTGCTCCACAAATGCCTGGTGGGAATATAGGAGTTGCAACTCGATGTCGTAGCGAAGTGCAGCCTTACAGTTGGAGTCTTGGCAACATTATTGAAAAAGGCTTATTTACTTATTTATTTGCTGATGATGATTCCATTAACGACAACTTTAGAGTTTTAGTTCTGGATTTAGAAGCTTACCTAACAGATGAAAGAGTCGCAAACGATGGTACTGTAAACCGCAGTTTACGAAATAATGCACCTCGAACTTTCCAACTACTTCTAGATTGGATATCAGATCCAGAAAATCGCAATCAATTATCTCCCGACCATCACAGAGCCACTTGGAGTAAGTTACGCCGCAAACTTTTATTGCTAGTACATGAAGGAAATGGGGTACTTCGACGTGACGACCAAAACGGTCATCCTCTCAATTTGGGTCAACGACAAACAACAGACCCGACAGTTATTGATTTAAACGCCTTAACGCGAGTTCCATCTTTACAACGGTTTGTTGTCGCCACAATTCTCCAACAATTAATTAACGAACGCACTGGAACTAATTCTGTTAAAGGCTTAGTTTACCTAATTGCTTTAGATGAACTTAACCGTTTTGCTCCTCGTGGTTCCAAAGACCCTATTACAAAATTAATAGAAAACGTCGCGGCTGAAATGCGATCGCAAGGAATCATTTTACTTGGTGCCCAACAACAAGCCTCAAAAGTTTCCGACAAAGTAATTGAGAACTCAAGCATTCGCGTAATTGGTCGTAGTGGAAGTCTTGAACTTTCCCAATCTATCTGGCGTTTTTTAAGTAAAAGCAACCAGCGCAAAGCTGTGGAACTAACTGTCAGCGAAAAAATGGTGATTCAGGACAACGAACCGATGCACGTCCGAGTACCGCTTCCTCCTTGGGCAATGAATCCCAGAGAAGCAACAGGTAATCCAGTGATTGATGTTGACGCAACAACTGTCGAAGAAGACGATGACGATGATATTGCTACTCACTAGGAGAAGATAAGATGCGAATTTTACACACATCTGACTGGCATTTAAACGATAGATTGGGGCGAATATCTCGTCAAGACGACATAGTAAAACGATTGGAGGAAATAGCAAATTATTTAGACGAACATAAAGTTGATGTAATGATTGTTGCTGGTGATTTATTTAGCCAGTACAACCGACTTGATGAATTAAAATCTGCCGTTGGGAAAATGAGGGATATTTTTCAGCCTTTTCTTTTAGGGGGTGGCACAATTATCACCATTAGCGGCAATCATGATAACGAAGCCTTCTTTGATTTAATGCACTCTGCTCTCGATTTAGCCGATCCAATTGACCTGAATAAATCAGGAGCAAGACCAACCGGAAGGCTATACTTAGCAGCACAACCAACTTATTTATTACTACAAGATAAAGCTGGTCAACAAGTTCAATTTATTTTGATGCCTTATCCAACTTCATCACGTTATTTGAAAGATCAAAAAACAAAATACGGCAGTTTAGATGAAAAAAATCGTTTACTTCATGAATCTATGCTTCAAAAAATTGACCGTATAAAGAATAAATTTATCAATCCGCAATTACCAAGTGTACTGGTTGGTCATGCACACATTCGCGGTAGTCAACTACATAATCTTTATCGTATCAGCGAGCGCGAAGATGTTGTTTTCGATGCAGGAGACATACCTACGAATTGGGCATATGCTGCTTACGGTCATATTCACAAACCACAAGCTTTAGCAGGTACTATCCATGTACGTTATTCAGGTAGTATTGAACGTCTTGATTATGGGGAAAGAGATGATGAAAAAAGCGTTGTTTTAGTTGAAATTGGGGCTAAAGGTAGGACTCAAGAACCTGTATGTTTATCGCTTAAT
Source organism: Calothrix sp. CCY 0018 (assembly GCF_963920925.1). Lineage (NCBI taxonomy): Bacteria > Bacillati > Cyanobacteriota > Cyanophyceae > Nostocales > Calotrichaceae > Calothrix > Calothrix sp. CCY 0018. The sequence goes on from NZ_CAWUDI010000007.1 coordinate 69,772, forward strand.
GCCACACCAATATATCGGGTAGAAATTAACAATCCTGAAGAAATTGCCAGCTTAAAAGATAAATATTCCGAATTAGATAGAGCTTTAGTTGATTACGAATTAACCTACAAACCCGGCGAGCATAACCGCGATGCAATTTGCCGCGAATTGGATAAAATATTCCCCCGTTGGTACAACCGGGAAATAATGACTGACGGTTCATCAATATCTTTAAAAAGTTCTACTTTAGTAGCTAATACACAAGATGTAGAAACAACTGTACGCACATATTTAGAGCAGCAATTAGCAGGTAATAAAGATAAAGATGCTGTATTAAAATTGGCAGAGCAACTATTAGCTGACGAAACATTTAATAATTCTGAGGTAGAAATATGATTCCGGTTCGAGTCTATGTAGAAAATTTCATGAGCTATCGTGAAGGACAAGAATTGCTCTTTGATGGCGCTCCTCTATGGGTCTTATCTGGAGAAAATGGTACAGGAAAATCGACAATTTTTGATGCGATTAGGTTTGCTTTATACGGAAGTCATCGTGGTGGGAGTTCAAAAAATCAAAAGGACTTAATTAATCATCAAGCTGATGCTTTAACTGTTGAATTTGATTTTCTTATCAATGAGGAAACTTATCGTATTAGTAGAACAGTTCCCAAGAGAGGAAGAGCAACACGAGAAGTTTTTCGTTTAATTAATTCGTCATCAAAAGGAAATCCCCGGATTAAACCAGTAGAAAATACAGATAGTGATTCAGGTTTTAAAGACTGGGTAAAACGTGCTATTGGTTTAGATGATAAAGCCTTTACATCATGTATACTACTTATCCAAGGTAAAAGTGACAAATTGATAGAAGCTCCGCCATCTGGACGTTACGAAATACTAAAGCAATTAATAGATTTAACAGCATACGATAAGTTACATAAACTAGCAAATGAACGCCGTAAACATTATGAAGCGCAGCTAAAAAATCTTAAATCCCAATTGGAATCATCAGATGCAGTAAGTGATGCAGAATTTAATGCGTCTCAAGAAGTACTAAAATTAACTAATGAAAATTGTAAAAAAGCACAGCAAAAATTAGATAATTTAGGAATTATACTTGAACAATCTAAACAGTGGCAGCAACTAAATTGCAAAATATTAGAACTACAAAGTGAAGTAAAAAAATCCCAAGAATTACTAGCTCGGACTGATGAGATAGAACAGCAATTAACACGATCCAACGAACTAAAAACTGTGTTACCTTTACTAAGTTCTGTTATTAAGTCACGTCAACGTATTATTGATAACGAGAATGAAATTGAAAAACTTAACCGAAACTGTCAACAACTAAATGATGATTTAGAGCTAACATCTGCGAAAAAAAATGAACTTAATAATAACATTTTACAAATTAAACACAAAATTGAAAATCAACAAAAGGATAGTGATAATATTGTTAATCGGTTAGTTAAATTAATACCCGTCGTTGAAAAGCTATCACAAGTAGAGTCGATTCAAAAAAAAATACAAGGTTTAAATAAAACTTCGGCAGCTTTTCCTTCTAATTTAGATGAATTATTGCAAAAAGCAGAATCAGAAGATAACCAATTAGAAGATATTAGGAAAACATTGCCTTGGTTAAAACAGCTAGCTCAAGAGCGTAATAAATTAGTAGACGCGGTACAAGAAGAAAAAGAAGCTAATAAAAATTCAGAGTTTTTGCAAGCTCAGTTAAAAGAATATCAAACTCAACAAGAAAAACTAATTATTAATGTTACAGATGTTCGTGAAATTGAGAAAAAATTATCTGACAATATAATTCGCATTCAAACTGAGCATAAAGCTGTTATTAAAAGACGTGATAACTTTGAGGAAGCATCTCATCAACCCATTTGTGAATTATGCGGTCAAAAGATTACACCCGAACACGCTCAAGCGGAGAAAACAAGTTTAGATACTCAGATAGCAAACAAAGAAACTGATTTAAGTAGACTTAATAATGAATACGAAAAAGCAGAGGAGAATCTTAATTTGCTTTCAACAGAATTAGATAGTTTAAACAAGCAAATCCAAGTCAAAAAGAATAATTGTAACCAAAATCAAAATCAACTAAGTCAAGCACAAAGAGATGTTAAACAGTATACGGAACAAATTAAGAATACATTTATCAACTTACCAGCAGCTTATCAGATAAATATTTCTCCAGATAGCATAGACTCGGATTTTAATTGGGTTGATACTAGTTACCCAACAGAACTAGATTTGAAAGAATTAAATCAACGGCTAGATAATCGGCAAACTCAGACTCAAAACTTAAACCAACTACGCAATCAATTCTCTGAGTGGAAGGGTTTCAATACTCAACAACAAACTTATATTAAACAGTTAGCAGAACTTGAGGAAAGTTTCTCAATATCTGAGGCTCAAGAAGCACGTAGTGAGAAAAACAAGTTACAAGTATCACAAAATAACCTAAAATTAACCCTTGAAAAACTCAAGGAAGAACAAAACCTGATATTTAACAAAAAGAAAAAAGTTGATCGAGATGTGAATATATTGTCAAATAAACTACGACAGCATGAAATCGATTTAGGTGATAAAAAAGGTTCTCAAAATGAAATTAAATGGCACTTAAAATCTGATTTAGAAAGCTTACCATCTCAGTGGCAAGAATCAGTAACAAACATTGATGAAGAAAAGCTAGAAGAGTTGGATAGTGAAAGAAAAGGGCTAACAGAATACGAGATTTTATCTAACCAATTAAATACTGCTAGCGGACAAGTAGCGTTTCTTCAACAAGAAATTAGTAAAACTACTAATCAGATTGAACAATTACCCAACGAAGCAAAACGTGCTTCTCAAGAAGTCGAGCAAGAACTTACAACTGCTAAATCCGAACGAGACACCCTTTATGTAAAACGACAAAATGCTCAAAATAGCTTTCATGAACTTACTAACAAACGTAATCTGTACCAGCAACTTGAAAAACAAAAGCTTGATGCAGAACGCAATCAGAGCTTATACAAAATACTTTGTGATTTGCTAGGTAATGGGAAACAAGGTCTGCAATTAAAATTGTTGCGCGATGCAGAACAAGCAATTGTGCAGCTTGCTAATGAAATTTTAGATGGTTTATCACGCGGAAAAATGCGATTGGAATTACGTGGAGAAGCAGAAGAATCTAGCGCAGAGTCTAGCACAGCACTTGATTTAGTGGCATATAACCAAGAAATTGGATCTTATCCTACACCAATAGCTCAAATTAGTGGTAGTCAACGATTTAGAGTTGCTGTTAGTTTAGCACTAGCTATTGGTCAATATGCAGGGCAAGGCGCACGCCAGATAGAATCTGTAATCATTGATGAAGGATTTGGTAGTTTAGATAAAAACGGGCGCGATGATATGATTCAAGAACTTAACGAGTTACAGCATCGATTAGCACGCATTATTTTAGTTTCGCATCTTGAAGATTTTTCATCTGCTTTTTCCAATGGTTATTCTATCGAATTAGTTAATCAAGCTTCAAAAGTAAAACTTTTAGAATCTGTGTAATACACAAAGACTAAATTCTTAGTCATGAAATAGAAACTCTTTATGCAAAACTAAATTAAGTTGCTTAGATTGCCTGTTGATGCAAATTGTTGGTGGTATTAGTCTGAAGGGAAGCAAACCCCCCTATGGGATTAAAAATAATTATCTCTTCCCAGACTTATTAGTTTGCTTCCTCCACCTACCTCTAACCAAGCGGATTTCGTCAAAGCTATAACTATCACCCAAATATTCTTTAATAGGTGTTAACGCTATATCTCCCAATGCATCCAGCACTTGAATAATTTTTTTCTGCTTCTCAAGTGTGACTAATAAATTCAAATCTACAGGTTTATCTTTTTCAATCAAGTCGGAAAGATGACGGGTAACTGTAGTAGAACGAAGGTTGCGCTGTTGAGCAATTTCTTTGATGCTCAATCCTTCTTTGTGCAACTCAAAAGTTTGTAATTCAGTGTATGAAATATCTCCACTTGAAGAAGTTGATTTTGATGAAACCGAACTATTTTCTTGTAAATAAGCTTTAATGACTTTAATAAATTTATCGCCATATTGATTAAGTTTATGGCTACCAACTCCGGCAAGTTTACTAAATTCATCTCTAGTTTTCGGTTTCATCTGTGTCATCAGTTTTAAAGTTGAATCACCGAAAATCACGTAAGGGGGAACGGATTGAATATCTGCAAGCTGCTTGCGAAGTTCGCGCAATTTTTGAAATAGTACATCTGCTTGTTCTGCTTTCTCGCTTCGCTCTTTGCCAACAGTTTTTTCTTTTAGAGAAACAACAATCGAAACCGAACGCTGTTTCCGCATTACCTCCCAACTCAAAGAATTTAACTTTAATACTGCATAACCATCGGTAGTTTGTTCGAGTAAACCTTGGTGCAATAAAGAACGCCCTAACATTCGCCATTCATCAAGGGTTCTATCTTTACCAATACCGTAAGTAGAAAGTTTATCGTGTTCTTTGCTGAGAATTTTCTGAGTTTTTCTTCCTTGCAAAATATCTATAACGTGTTTCATCCCAAATCTTTGCTTGCAACGTGCTACGCAAGACAAAAATTTCATTGCTTCAATCGTCCAATCTTCAACTGGCTTGGGATTGCAGCAGTTATCGCAGTTACCACAATTACCCGAAAATCTCTCTCCAAAATAACTTAATTGAATTGCGCGACGGCAGTCTGTACCTTCTGCATAATCTATCATCTGACGCAATTGATGCTTGGCGATTTTTTGTTCTTGCTCGTCAGTTTTTTGCTCTATAAGCCATTCGATAGTTTTGACATCGCTGTAACTCAAAAACAGCAGGCACTTCGACAATTCACTATCTCTCCCCGCTCTACCCGACTCTTGATAGTAACTTTCTAAATTCCGTGAAATATCAAAGTGAACTACGAAACGCACGTCGGGTTTATTAATCCCCATGCCAAAAGCAATAGTTGCGACTATTATCCTCGCATCATCTCGAATAAACTTGGTTTGATTTTCGCTACGTTCTATATCGCTTAAACCGGCATGATAAGGTAAAGCAGAAATGTTATCGTGCTGCAATTTAAAAGCTAATTCTTCAACCTTTTTGCGCGTTAAACAATAAATTATTCCTGAATCTTCATTTTCTCGAATAAGTTCTAAAAGTTCGGCATAAGAATTCTTCTTTTTTGGACGAACTTCGTAATAAAGGTTTTGACGATTAAAAGAAGCGATATGAACGCTAGGTTGATTTAATCCTAATTGTTTAATAATATCGGCACGGACTCTTTCTGTAGCGGTAGCGGTAAGCCCCCAAATTGGTACATTCGGGTAACGCTGTCGCAGCGATATCATTTGTCGATATTCGGGACGAAAATCATGTCCCCATTCAGAAACACAATGAGCTTCATCGATCGCGAAAGCCGAAATACCAATTTGATGATGTACTAAATCAAGTAAAGGTAAAAATCTTTCGCTAAGTAAACGCTCTGGTGCAACATAAAGTAATTTGATTTTGCCAGCCAGAATTGCTTGCTCGCGCATCCTCACTTTATGAGGGCTAACACTGCTATTAAGAAAAGTTGCCGGAATTCCGTTTTTTCGCAATCCATCTACTTGATCTTGCATCAAAGCAATCAACGGCGATACTACTACCGTTAATCCATCTTTCATTAACGCAGGCAGTTGAAAACACAGTGATTTACCCCCACCCGTCGGCATAATAACCAATAAATCGCGATTTTCTAACGCCTCAATAATAATTTCTCGCTGCGGTGAGCGAAAGCTGTCATAACCGAAGTGATGTTTAAGAGCGTTTTCTAGATGGGGATACACAGACATATTATCGGTCAGTTATCAATTATCGGTAAGCTTTTTGAGGGAGGATAGAAGAAATCCTATATTGTTTTGGGCTTACATCTTACATACATATTTATTTATTTTATCTACCTAAAGTCCTGTTTGCTTAATTAATTACATTAAATTTTAAATAAATTTTAATCTTTAAAATTATGATTCTCTAATCGTTAAGTTATAAAGTAATATTTTATATTTGTAATATACGTTTTTCTACTGAACTTTTTTGAGGCTAAAAGCGTGTTAAATATTAGAGTATCAGGGAAAAATGTTTATATCACTGATTGCTATGAATTAGTTAAATATAAAAGTAATACAAGTAAGTGAACGAGAAAAAGAGCCGCTGTTTTCTAAGAAATCGGCAGAATAATTTTTACTGCTTTGGCATAGATTCTAAGTTGAATTTTACAGATATAGAGCGTAAAAGCATAAAACTCGCCTTTACAAATACTTTTGACTAATTCAAATTCTTAACCCATTAAAACTGATTTTCAAATCGTAGAAGATATATGACACAAACTCCACAGCGTCCGCCAACTAATACTGCTACAAATCGTACAGGTGCCCCAAGTGCCCCTCCAATGCCACCACCGCCACCAGCGTCTACACTAAGTACTCAGCGCCAATCTAGTCAACAAACGATAGAAATGCCTAACGGTAGTCGTGGTTTGACGAATCCTGCCGCTCATCGTCCGGGAGCGCCGCCACCGATGGCTAAAAATATACCCTCTACAAATTCGCAACCAACTTTTAAGCAATTAATTTTGGAAGCGAACGAAAAAGGGTTTTCCGATATCCACTTAGGAGTAGGTGAAATACCCCGCTTCCGCAACCGAGGAGAAATAGACACAACCGATTATCCAGAAACGGATAGAGAAACTTTTATGAGTTGGTTGCGTGAAACCCTAACAGAAGAGGAAATTAAGCGTTTTCAAGAAACCTTAGATTTTGATGGAGCAACTCAGTTCGATTTTGCCCGCGTGCGGATCAATATTTTTGATTCTCTGAAGGGTTACGCGATGGTATTGCGATTGATTCCAGTGAAAATATTATCAATGGAGCAGTTAAATTTACCTCCTGTTTTTAGAGATATTTGCCACTATCACAAAGGATTGGTTTTAGTTACAGGCCCCACTGGTTCTGGTAAATCAACCACGATGGCGGCGATGATTGACTATATCAATCGAGAGATGTCGAAACATATTATTACCATCGAAGATCCGGTTGAATTCGTTCATCAAAGTAGAAAATCTTTAGTTAAACAGCGGGAAGTCGGAATGCATACCCGCAAATTTGACAACGCTTTGAAAGCAGCTTTGCGAGAAGATCCAGATTTGATTCTTGTGGGAGAAATGCGGGATAAAGAAACAGTTAATACGGCGATGAAAGCCGCTCAAACAGGTCACTTAGTAATGGGAACACTCCACACCAACAGCGCGGTAAAAACCATCGAGCGTATTCTCAATCTTTTCCCCGGTGAAGAACAAGATCCGATGCGGGTAGCAATATCTGAATCTTTAGTGGCAGTTATTTCTCAAGGTTTGTGTCGCACGACAGATGGTAAACGTGCAGCTTTCCACGATATTCTAATAAACACTGAAGCAGTTAAAGATTGGATTAAAGACTCGAAATACGATGAAATGAGCGAGTTGATGAAGCAAGCGAGTTTCGACGGCATGATTACCATGAATCAGTCTCTATTTAACCTTTACCAAGAAGGTAAGATTACAGAAGAAACTGCATTGGAAATGTCACCAACTCCAAACGAGATGGCGCAGATGCTTCGAGGCAGAGTATAAGTTTAAGTAATTGGTTATTCCGCTAAATGTAGAGACGTAAAATTTTACGTCTCTACAAATCTAAAATCCAAAATCCTATAAACCATTGAATTCAAAAAAAACACCTTTTCCGAAGTTATTTAAAGGTATTGCATTATTTACACCAGGGGGAGATTTAATTTACTGTATCGATCCTAGTAAAAAAGGTAGATGGCATTCACATTTATGCAGTGCTTTACAGGAAATTTTAGATTTACCAGAACCACCTCATTTTTTGGTACCATTATATACAGCAACAATTGACCACTGGCTAGATCCACGCACGGAAAAAGTCAGAACTTTTGCAGAGGCTTATCCAGCGGCGATCCGTTATCAAGCTTTGTTAAATGCCGTTTTTAATACTGGTAATTTAGCTTGGCAAACAACTCCTTGGAATGATGATTTATGCGATAGCATAGTATTATCAACTTATCGTTCGAGCTTTGAGCAGTTGTGGGTAAATCACGATTTAATTGTGCGTTTAGAAGTATCCGAAGAACCTCCTATTGATTCTCAACCGCTATTAACTGCACCAAAAATGCCGTCTCAAAATCAACCTTATATTCTACGTTTATTTGTTGCAGGACATACTCCTAATACTGAGAATATACTTCAGAGCCTGCATGAATTGTTAGAAAAATACTTGGGAAGCCCTTATACTCTGAGAGTTGTTGATGTATTAACTCATCCCGAACAAGCAGAAATCTATCAAGTTAGTGCAACTCCTACTTTAGTTAGAATTTTACCCAAACCAACAAAAAGAATTGTTGGGGATATGGATAATACAGAGAAGATTCTACATATGTTAGGTATCTTAAATAAATTTAATTACTCGAATTGAATTTCTGATGGTAGCTCAAATAAACCGTTTTTACCAGCTTCAAATTCGATTACTTTAAATACCGCATCATTATTCAAAGCACCATAAATGTGGGGAAATTTCTCATTTTCTGTGACAGAATCATAACGAATTTCCGGTTTGACTTGATCGGAATCGATGAAAAGAAGCAGTAAATCTTTTTGGTTTCTAAAAAAATTATTTGCGACTTTTACAAGTTGCGCTGATGTCGAACAATGGATAAACCCTTCAGTTTCCAGCGAGTCAGCACGGTAAATTCCTTCTGAAGAAGCTTTTTCCCAGTCTTGACGGGGAGTGATATGGAAAATAGGTTTCATTTATAAGTTAGTTGTTAATAGTTTAAGTACCCGTGCAAAATTAATTTAAAAGCATACTAGTAAGGTGTGTTCAATGCACCTCCAAATTTCACCAGAGAATCCTGACTTAAAATCTAATATAAAAACGCTGCGTTAAGCACAAAACAGATATTTTTTATCATCGAAATTAGCTGTCGCGCTATAACACACCTTACATTGGATATAATCCCCAATATTCTATTCCCAACTAAGCTTCTTGATAAACTATCTCTTGAAACTGAATCACATCTTTTTGAGGATCTGAATGAGTTACTTTGACTAAAATTTCTTCACCTAAATCTACAGCACGTTTAAAGAACATGGGTAACTGCAAACCTAAATCTTCTAATAAAATAAGCGCTAAGTTACTATCTTCTCTCAACCACATCAAAACTGTTGTATCCCAAGCTTTATCTAAATGACGACGTAAGTATTCTAATGCCCAATATCTATTAGTTTGTCGTTCCACCATTACCACTTCTTGAGTAATACTAGTAACAGTCATCATTACTTCTTTCAATTCGTCTGCGGAGAAGGGCAGAACATCACCTCGAAGATGAGCTTTGATTTGAAAGTGAGTAAGTAAGTCGCTGTAACGACGAATCGGAGAAGTTGCTTGTGTATAAGTTTCTAGTCCCAAACCTGCATGACGCAACGGATTAATGCTCATTTCGCTCTTTGGCATACAGCGACGCATGGCACAGGCACGAACAAAACCTGCTGGTAATAATAGTAATTCTTCTTCTGGTGGTAATTCCGGCTGCGGCTGCCCGCGAAAAGGTAAAGGAATGCTATGAGTTTTACCATAACGAGCCGCGACTTCACCAGCAAGAATCATCATTTCAGCTACTAGTTGTCGCGAACGAGAATCATCTAATAAATCTATATTAACTTCGTCATCTTTAACCTTGATGGTAGCCTCGGGCATATTTATGCTGATGGCTCCTTGTTTGTAGCGCCAAGATTTACGCTTCAAAGCCCATTTACCAAGGGCTGCTATTTCGGGTTCTTCTCGCACTCCCGATTCCAAAATATCGTTTACATCTTCATAAGTAAGACGATAAGTAGGCTTGATTAAACTTGCATGAATGCTGTAATCTTCGACTCCACCTGTTTCATCTAAAATAATTCCGAAACTTAAAGCACAACAGATTTCTCCCTGTATCAAACTCATTGGCCCGGTTGCCAATATTTCGGGAAACATAGGAATCATTCCCGTAGGTAAATATACGGTACTTCCGCGCTTTCTGGCATCCAAATCTAATTCATCTTCAGGTACAAGCCATCGCGTCGGATCTGCAATGTGTACCCACAATTTTTCTCGATTGTCGGGGAGCATTTCCCAACTTAAACCATCATCAATTTCAGTCGTTGTTTCATCATCAACCGTATAAACTTTTAGATGAGTTAAGTCCAAACGGTTAATATCTAGATCTGGAGGAGGAGAGTTTAAGCGTTCATGGGCCACATCTGTTACCTTAGTAGGAAATTGAACCGGAATTGAGGAACGACGTAGAAACAGGTTTTCATTTGGACTCCACCAACCCAAATCAACGAGCAACCCGAACGCTCCTTGAGGAGTTGCGGTACGTCCGAGCATCGTCATGGTTTCTAAAACTTGTGCGGGTGGGGGATAAGCTTGAGCCAAAGAATCGTATTTCACTCCACCCCGCGTTACGTCTGCTAATAACGCCGCATATTTTTCTAAGGCTTCAAGTCTGTGGCGATCGTGCTTTTGCCATTCTACAGCTTCACCATCAAGTGCCTGCTGTACCCTTGTTAAAAATTCTTGCTGTCCTTTAGCTTTGAGCGCTTCTACTTCTATTTGGTGCTTGCGTTCTGCAACGGCACTCGCGCTTCGTGGTTCGTAACCGTCACCTTTTTGCTTGAAATAAACTTTGTCATCCGATAACAAGCAGTGAGCTGCATAAACTTGAGGTGGTTCTGCTTCAGAAAACAGCAAATTCGCCATTTCTTCTGGAGTTGCAGACGCACCATCTTCTACCAGTAATTCCCAAGCCACCTCTAAACTGGAAGGATCTAAATACGACTCTACCTGTTGCAGAAAATCCGGTATCTCTGATGCATCGTAAGTTTGTCCGACAACTTTGTAAGTAAATTGTCTCGGCGCGAGACTTGTGGATTGTCCTCGTTCATCTAACACAATAAAACGATTTTTTCCGTCTGGACGCTCTACCACACCCAAACGGCGATCGCCTTGATTTCTAAATTCTACCAGCGTCCCCTTTTCCACAAGCCTTGTAATTCATTCAAGTTTTCAGTTATTAGATTTTGGATTATCTAAGATAAAAGATAAAATCCTAAAATCATGCTCGTCTTCAATACAAAAAATTCAAAAACATCCGCTGCCTTCACGGTTTGATTGCCACTTATATCAAAGTTGTAAACCTAGTTGTAAGCTTAAATATAAAAGTAGCATGGGAGGCAACCCACCGCTATGATGCTTAGAAGGCCTCCCCTTTTACTTTATGCTTGAAATAATCAATTTAAGCTTCAGCATTCACAAAAGGCAATAAAGCCAAAAGTCTGGCGCGTTTAATTGATGCAGTTAAAGCTCGTTGTTGCTGAGAAGTTAAACCAGTAATTCGACGTGGAAGTATTTTACCGCGTTCGGTAATAAATTTACGTAATAAATCAACGTCTTTATAATCTATAGGTTCCCCTGGTTTGATGGGAGAAAGACGACGACGATAATAAGCCATTTTTACTTAATTTCCTTGTGAACGGTATGCGTGTTGCAATGCGTGCAGAACTTTTTAAGTTCCAAACGGTTAGTTGTATTTCGACGATTCTTAGTACTCGTATAACGAGAAACTCCAGGCGAACGCTTGTTAGCGTTGCTGCGACACTCAGTACATTCTAGTGTCACTATTATACGGACACCTTTACTTTTAGCCATAATAAGACAAACAATTTAAGCTAGCAGATAATAACACAAATAATCATTGTCTCACATTCATTCGCCCAATTTCAACTATTTGCCGAATCAAGCATGAAAACAGAAACAGAAATAGTTGTAGGGTGACGAAATTATAATAATTCCAGAATTGCTGCGATGCAAACTCTGTACCACTATCAATTGCGCTTAGGAATCACGCTTAAGTATAGCAGGCACTTTACTCCAAAGTTTCAAAAATATTTAATTCATGAAAAAACGGGCAGGATGCCCGTTCCCCAAGAAACCTATTGTTAAGCTAATTGATAAACCTTTAACCTTTAACCTAAACTACCGCTTGGCAAATTTCTTCGACATCTTCCGCAAGCGAATTGATTCTGGTGTAACTTCCACTAATTCATCTGGCCCAATATATTCCAAAGCCCTTTCCAAACTCATGTCTACTGGTGCTTGTAATTGAACTAATTCATCACCACTAGCAGCACGATGGTTTGTCAACTGCTTGGTTTTACAAACGTTCAATTCCAAGTCTTGAGGACGATTATTTTCTCCAATAATCATACCTTTATAAACTTTGGTACCGGGAGTAATGAAGAAAGAACCTCTATCTTCAGCATTTTTCATTGCATAGAAGGTAGCAACACCTTCTTCAAAAGATATTAGTACACCATTGCGACGAGCAGAAATATCGCCAAGAATCGGACGGTAATCGAGGAAACTGTGGTTCATGATGCCGTCACCGCGAGTGATACGCATGAATTCACCACGGAAGCCAATCAAACCACGAGCAGGAATGATGAATTCTAATTGCGATCGCCCGTTACCACCCATTTGCATATCCTGCATTTCACCTTTGCGCTGTCCGAGTCGTTCGATACAGCCACCAACGCCTTCTTCGGAAACGTCTAAAGCCAAGAGTTCGTAAGGTTCGCAAGGTTGTCCGTTAACTTCGCGATAAATTACCTGTGGCTGGGATACCTGAAACTCATAACCTTCGCGACGCATGGTTTCAATTAAGATACCCAAGTGAAGTTCACCACGTCCGCAAACCCCAAATCTATCGGGAGAATCGGTTTCTTCGACGCGCAAAGCTACGTTGGTTTGCAATTCGCGCATCAAACGATCTCTAATTTGCCGAGAAGTGACAAAATCACCTTCCTGTCCGCAGAATGGTGAATCATTCACCGAAAAGGTCATTTGTAAAGTCGGTTCGTCCACTTTAATAAGTGGCAATGCTTGGGGTTCGTTAGGACAGGTGATGGTTTCTCCAATATTGGCATCGGCAAAACCAGCGACTGCAACAAGATTACCGGCGGATGATTCTTCTAATTCAACTCGCGCTAAACCTTCAAAACCCATCAACTTACTAATTTTAGATTTGACAATTTTGCCATCTTCCTTAATTAAAGCAGCTTGCTGTCCGGCGTTGATGGTACCGTTGTGAATTCTACCAATGACAATTCTTCCCAAATAATCAGAATAATCCAGAGTTGTAACTTGTAACTGCAAAGGCTTCTCTGGATCGCCTACTGGTGGTGGAACGTGGCGTAAAATTCCATCAAATAAAGGCTGCATATCCTTATCTTCATCTTCCAGTTTATTTTTAGCGAAACCAGCTAAACCAGAAGCGAACAAATAGGGGAAATCGCATTGGTCATCATCTGCTCCTAATTCCAAGAACAAATCCAATACTTTATCAACTGCGACATGGGGATCTGCTCGGGGACGGTCGATTTTGTTAACTACAACAATCGGACGCAATCCTTTTTCCAAAGCTTTCTTCAACACAAAGCGCGTTTGAGGCATGGGGCCTTCATTTGCATCCACAATCAGGACGCAACCGTCCACCATGCCCAAGACTCGCTCAACTTCGCCACCGAAGTCAGCGTGTCCGGGAGTATCAACAATATTGATTAAAGTTTCTTTGTAGCGAACGGCCGTATTTTTGGAAAGAATCGTAATTCCTCTTTCTCTTTCCAAATCGTTTGAATCCATAACGCAATCCGGAACGTCTTCCCCTTCACGGAAAATGCCAGATTGTTTGAGTAGGGAATCAACGAGAGTTGTTTTGCCGTGGTCTACGTGAGCGATAATAGCGACGTTACGGATTGGGAGCGTCATAAAAAATCTCGGTAGTTTTGAAACTCAGTGCTTTCGCTTCTGAGATGAAAAACGCCTTGTGCAGGAATAAAGCGCCGTGGTTAAAATACTGGTTTTTGAATGGAGATAATCCCAGGAACCAGTAAACCTGTTTTAGTCTTCTCTTAAGGCAACTGACCAAACAGTTTTAAAGATAATCCGCGCTACGGAAGCACGCCGGAAGTTTGTACTAGTTAGCGGTTCTATGAGCTAGTCAGACACGTAAGATTTGGTTCTTACAAGTTCAGTTTCTTTAAACCTGAGTTACTGACAAGTTCGTCCGATGAACTGCGGGTTTTATATTGTAAACTTGTGAAGGCTGTATTAACAGAATTCGGAAAAAAATGCTAACTCTGTAAACATCCCTTAACAATTCTATCTTACTCTTTCCGTTTCAAGAAAGATTTGGTAATGGGTAATTGGGAATTGGACATTGGGCATGGGGAATAGTTAGAAGTAAAATACCAAGAGTTATAAATTTATTACTCGCGGTTATTTATCCCATTACCTATTACCTATTTAAAAAATGCCCCACATAGTTCTACTTGGTGATTCAATTTTCGATAATGCTACTTACGTCGGCGAAGATCCTGATGTGATTACGCAGTTACGAATGAAAGTTCCTGAAAATTGGAATGCTAGCTTAAAAGCGATTGATGGTAATAAGGTTGATGATGTTTACGCTCAACTAGAACAATTACCCAAAGATACGACTCATTTGGTTTTAAGTATCGGAGGAAATGATGCACTTTGCTGTATCGGCATTTTGAATGAAAAAGTGGCTTCTTCTGCTGAAGTATTTATTAAACTTGCTAATTTGAGAGAAGACTTTGAACAACAATATCAGAAGTTATTGCAGAGTATTTTAAGTCTTAAGCTTCCTACTGCTCTGTGTACTATTTATAATCCGAATTATCCAGAGTCAACTTATCAAAGAATTGGAGTTACTGCTTTAACAATTTTCAACGATGTAATTATTAGGCAAGCTTTTCAAAATGGTATTCCGCTGATCGATCTAAGATTAACCTGCAACGAAGCCACAGATTACGCAAATCCCATTGAACCTTCATGCGCTGGTGGTGAAAAAATTGTGAATGCGATTGTTAATGCTGTATTAGAGCATAATTTTAGTAAACGCTATACTCAAGTTTTTTATTAATTTAATCAGGGAGTAGAGAATAGGGAGTGGGCAGTAGAGGTAAGGCTTATATACTCCGTGCATATTCTGTTACATAGCCCCGGTTTATTTGTGCCGACTTATCTATTTACACTAACTATCTTTATCCCAAGTCCGTAATTGAAAGTAAACCAACACCATTGTTATTGCTAATAAAACGGTTGCAGCAGCAGCAGCATAACCGAAATCAAATTGACCGAAAGCTTCTTGATAGATGTAATAAACCAGTAAATTTGTAGAATTTAAAGGGCCACCACCACTAATTACGTAAACTTGTTCAAAACTGCGTAAAGTGAAAATAACGGTAGTTATCGTCGCAAATATCAAAGTTGGTCGCAATCCTGGTAAAGTAACGAACCAAAACTGCTCCCAACTATTAGCACCATCGAGTTCTGCTGCTTCATAACGACTAACTGGAATCGCTTGCAAACCAGCTAGAAACACTACCATATTGAAACCAAGCTGCTTCCAAATACTGAGTAAAATTATTACTGGCATTGCCCATACGGTACTGCTTAACCAAGATATAGAATCAATTCCAATACTATTTAAAAGTGCATTAACGGGGCCTTCATTTTGAAATAACCAGCGAAATCCCAAGCCAGCAGCGACTAAAGAAATAATTGAAGGTAAAAAATAAGAAGTTCGTAAAAATCCCCGCAAGACTATATTAGTGTTTAATAAAACTGCTAAGAATAAAGGAATTACGATACTGGGTATCACCGTAGCAACTGTAAAATAAACGGTATTCCACATAACTTGTGAAAAATCCGGATTAAGTATTAAACGTAGATAATTTTTGAATCCTACCCAAGTTGTACCGTCTTTAGTAAAACTACCATTGGTGAAGCTCAGGTAAAACAAATAACCAATGGGACCGATTACAAAGACTCCTAGTAGTATAAGTGCCGGAGTTAGGAAAAACCAAGCTGCGAAGGTTTCATTATCAAGTAATTCTTTGAAAGAAGAGTTGGAATTTTTAGTATTTTGCTGCATTTGATGCGGTGATATTTAGCTTAAAGCTATTTTACTCAAATGCGGTCAGTCTATTTTGAATTAATTATCAGGTTTTCTTACACACCCGTTGTCTTGTTGCAAACGCCGAGTTAATAGCAAAATTCCTATGAATCTGACTTCTTGCACCATTTTCAACAACCACCTTGGAATAAATTCCCAGACTCAAAAGCAAAATCTGATAAATCAGACTGGGTAAGGCTTTTAGTAGATTAAACTTACATTTTGCACCATTCTTAGTAGCTGGAGCCAGAGCCTCCAAGCCTTAGTTCCCAGGTTGAAACTCGGAACCAGAAACAAGAGCCGGAGATTGTTGTTGAAGTAGTCAAACAGTAGTTTGGTGCGTTACGAATACGGCTAACAGCACCCTACAAATAAGTAATCAAAGTAGGAAAAATATACATCTTTGGTAGCAAAGCCTAAAAAGCGATAATATTTTTTTGCTACCGATTTATATACAAATATGACTTCTGTCTCCCCAAGTTTGTTATCTCCCGATATCCCTACACATTCACAGGTATCAAGTAAGCCTTTAAAACTAGGAATTATGGCTTCTGGTAGTGGTAGTAATTTTGAAGCAGTTGCCGAAGCGATTCAAAACGGACAATTAAACGCTGAAATTCAAGTTTTAATTTACAATAATCCCGATGCTTATGCCGCAGTACGTGCAGATAAGTGGAATATCAAAGCCGTACTCATCAATCATCGCGACTACAAGCACCGGGAAGAATTAGATAAGCAAATTGTACAAACACTGCATCAACATGGTGTGGAATGGGTAATTATGGCTGGCTGGATGCGTTTAGTAACTCAAGTACTAATCGACGCATTTCCTCAAAAAATTATTAATATTCATCCCAGCTTGTTACCCAGTTTTAAAGGAGTAGGAGCAATAGAGCAAGCAATTGAAGCTCAAGTCAAAATAACTGGCTGTACCGTGCATTTAGTTTCGTTAGAAATGGATAGCGGCAAAATTCTCATGCAAGCAGCAGTACCAGTATTGCCCGACGATACCCCCGAAACACTCCACAACAGAATTCAAATTCAAGAGCATCGGATTTTGCCCGCAGCGATCGCCATAGCAGTGAGCAATGAACAGTGAACAGTGAGCAGTTAGGAGTTAGGAGTTGTAAAACCATCTGTAGTGGGAGCCGAAAAGCTCCCTTTTTTTATATCCAATGCCCAATGCCCAATCCCCCACGGCCAATTACAAATTACGAATTACAAATTACGAATTATCCTATTTTTGCTATAGGGGGGTACAATAAATGCCGATTGTCTTCCCACATATAGAAAATTTCATGATTTCGAGTAACGATTTTCGTACTGGTGTTTCGATTGTATTAGATGGCACGGTATGGCGAGTAGTAGAATTCCTTCACGTTAAGCCAGGTAAAGGTTCTGCTTTTGTACGCACCAAACTAAAGAGTGTGACGAGTGGTAATACTGTAGAAAAAACCTTCCGGGCTGGGGAAACTGTTCCTCAAGCTACTTTGGAAAAAAGTACCATGCAACATACCTATAAAGAAGGTGATGATTTCGTCTTTATGGATATGGAAACCTATGAAGAGAGCCGTTTAAGTTCCGAACAAATTGGCGATCGCGTTAAATATCTTAACGAAGGTATGGAAGTGAATGTTGTTCGTTGGAATGAGGAAGTGCTAGAGGTAGAATTGCCCAATGCTGTGGTACTTGAAGTAACGGAAACTGACCCTGGTGTAAAAGGTGATACCGCGACAGGCGGTACTAAACCTGCAACACTCGAAAGTGGAGCAACTGTTATGGTTCCTTTATTTATTTCTCAAGGAGAACGTATTCGTATCGATACCCGTGACGATAAATATCTAGGTAGAGAAACTGGAAGTTAATTTTCCGCTTGAAGAAAACGTTCTTTTGTCATCTTACTACGGGGGGATATCTATCCCTACCGTTTTCAGAAATTCTAATATATCAATTGATTATCTATAAACTAATCCCATGAGGTCATTTTAACTGTGTCATTAGACTTTAACGAAATCCGCCAACTTTTAGCAACTATTGCACAAACAGATATTTCAGAAGTAAATCTTAAAAGCGAAAATTTTGAGCTAACTGTACGTAAGGGTGTTAACTTTGTACATCAGGTTACACCAGAAGCCGTTACATTACCATCCACGAATGTTGGTATTTCATCACATGATATTTCGTCAACGGCAGAAAATCTCAATCGCGGTGGTTCGGAGAGTGTAAACGGAGGACAAGGAAACGCAAGTTCTACAGGCAAGGAATCGAAGTTTGTAGAAATTTTTTCGCCAATGGTAGGAACCTTTTACCGCGCTCCCGCACCAGGTGAATCGGCATTTGTAGAAGTAGGCGATCGCATCCGTAAAAACGATACGGTATGTATCATTGAAGCCATGAAGTTGATGAACGAAATCGAAGCGGATTTATCGGGTCAAGTAATGGAAATTTTGGTGGAAAATGGTGCTTCTGTAGAATATGGTCAAGCTTTGATGCGAATTAACCCCGATTAAGTATTAATCTATATAACGAATGTGTCATTGTTAAAAAAAGTTAGTTCCATTCGTGGCGGGTCAATTCTGATGAAACAAATGTTGCCTGTACCCCATCCAGAAGTGGTGCAACAAGTAGCTGAATACTTCAGTCTGTTGAGCGAACCAATGCGTCTGCGGTTGCTGCATCTGCTTCGGCAAGAAGAAAAATGCGTGCAAGAGTTGGTAGAGGCAACCCATACTTCTCAGGCTAATGTATCAAAACACCTTAAGGTAATGTGGCAAGCGGGAATTCTTAGCCGCCGCAGTGAAGGGACTTGTGCCTACTATCGAGTTGAAGATCACATGATTTTTGAACTGTGCAACCAAGTTTGCGATCGTCTCGCAACTAGGTTGGAACAGCAAGCCCGCAGCTTTCGGGTTTTAAATGAAAGATGATTAGATTTTAGATTTTGCGGAAAGTTGCGGTGCGGGGGTTCCCAAGGCAGCACGTTGCGGGGGTTCCCCCCGTTGTAGTGACTGCCGCCCCGTTGAGCAAACTTTTCAAGACGGATTTTGGATTTTGGATTTTGGATTTTGGATTGTAATTAATTATTGTTCCCCATTCCCTATTCCCTATTCCCTATATTTTTTAACAAATAAATAGCCCCCCTTCTATAAGGGGGGGGTTGTTGGGAATCTAAAGATAAGGCGATCGCCTGAGCGGTTTAAAGTTCAAAGTTTTTCATGAAATTCTCACGAGTTAGCGGCTGCTCTAGCTCTAAGCCTTCACCACCAAGAACTTCAATTTGTTCGCCGTTCAGTTCGAGGTAGACTTTAGCGTTAGGATTCAAAGCTGTAGCCGTGTATACAACTTGTCCTACACGCCCAATCATCCCAGCGCTACCACCACCAAATTGAAAATCATCCGATAAATTAACTCTTACTTCGTCTCCTTCAGCTTTAATACCTAGTAATTTAGTTTGCTTGGGTATCGCTGAAGAACCACCACTTCCTTCTGTAGGCCCAGCTAATAAGCTGT
This sequence comes from Calothrix sp. CCY 0018, assembly GCF_963920925.1. Taxonomy (NCBI): domain Bacteria; kingdom Bacillati; phylum Cyanobacteriota; class Cyanophyceae; order Nostocales; family Calotrichaceae; genus Calothrix; species Calothrix sp. CCY 0018. The sequence continues at coordinate 89,389 of NZ_CAWUDI010000007.1, forward strand.
TAAAAGCAGCTTCTAAAAACTCTGAAGGCTGATTAATATCCGCTTGAACTTGAATGCCTTGAGGAACCAAATTAAAGCTGGTACCGCTCGATTCAAGCCAATAGACTGTAGCCTTTTTCTCGGTAGGCACTGCTGGCTTTGTTGGTGTTGGTTGCGGCGGTCTTGGACCGGGAGATGGGGTAGTGTTATTCATCGCGAAATAACCCGTAACACCAGCTAATGCAACTGTTACCGCTGCAACTGCTGCTGCTACACCGGAAGATATACCATTATTTTTTCTTTGCTCTGTCATCTGACACCTTCGCTTATGGGCTGAGATAGTACCTGTAACTGTGTGAGGGGCTTGGTAGACAACGCTGTTGATGGGGAAAGGGACTTTTCCACTAAGAAAGGAAGACGGTTTTATTTGTACAAAAGCCGCAATTTCTAATTCGGACGGTTTTATATTCAATTTTAGAATTCGGATTAAAATTCCGTCACCTTCCTGCCTTACGTAAATCCAGTCTTTGATTAAGGTTTTTTATAATTCCTTCAACGAATTGTGGCGCAACTTGCTCCTCATTTACAGTTACCGCTGTTTCAATAATGCTAATTTGTCTGCCTTTTTTTATATTTATTTCCGTTTCTACCTTTATTAACAAAGGTTTTTCTTCATTTTCCGAACGTAATTCAATTTGAAATTACAAGCGATTGTTATCTATACTTAATTCATCTTTTGAATTGCACAAAGAAAATGAATTCCATAAATTATCAAAAAGGGAACGGGGAACGGGCAACAGTAAATTTGTAGGGTGCGCTGTCGCTCCGCGCAACGCACCTCTCTTTATATCCTCAGATTAACTGCTAATTTCGCAAGATTTTTAATTTTTAGTCAACAATTCATCCTTTATCTTCTGCATTAAAGTAGATACAACTTCATCAATAGCAATTTCGTAAGACTCGCTACTTTTTCGCTCTGCAACTTCAACTTTACCGTTAGCGATCGCCCTTCCCGTGACAATCCGATAAGGAATACCGATCAAATCGGCATCTTTAAATTTAGCTCCCGCACGTTCGGTTCGATCATCGAGAAGGGTTTCAATACCTGCTTGATTCATTTCTGTGTAAAGTTTCTCGGCTACTTCTACCTGTTGAGCATCCTTAATATTAGGGATAGTCACAATTGCATGATAAGGCGCAATTGCCACAGGCCAAATAATTCCATCTTTGTCGTAGGATTGCTCTACAGCAGCTTGAGCCATGCGCGAAACACCTACACCATAGCAACCCATCTCTAAAGCTCGATCTTTACCTTGTTCGGTGGTATAAGTTGCTCCCATTGCTTGGGAATATTTGCTGCCTAATTGAAATATGTGTCCGACTTCTATACCGCGAGCAGATTTAAGGGTTTGGGCTGGATTATGGACTGAGCGATCGCCAACTTTTGCGGTGCGTATATCTACTACTAATTCCGGTAACTTAAATTGTTCTCCCCAGTTTGCCCCTATTACGTGAAAACCGGATTCGTTGGCACCAGTAACAAAATTCTTTAGATCGACTGCGGTTTTATCTACGAAGCGTAAAAATTTGGAGTGAACTTCCTTAGAAGATTTTATGTAATCATCACCAATATCTGGCGCGATATAACCCAAAGGTAAAGATTTCGCCGCCCATTTTTCTTGTGCTTCCGGGCTGGGTACTTCTAAACCAAGAATAGAATTTGCTTTATAAGTAGAAGCTAATTTAGTTAATTCGTTATATAACTTAACTTCATTCACATCTTGGTCGCCACGAATATTTACTAAAACTAATACAGTAGTACCGTTATCGTAAACTGCTTGGTAAAGCACGTTTTTGACTATTTGGGTAGGAGAACATTCGAGGATTTTGCAAAGCTTTTCGATTGTCTCGGTTTTAGGAGTTTCTACTTTTTCGTAATTAGTAAAATTAGAAGTTTCTGCGTCTGGAGGTGAAGAAACAGCCTTCTCTACGTTTGCAGCGTACTTTCCATCATCGGTATACAGAACTTCATCTTCCCCAGCTTCGGCTAAAACCATAAATTCCGTCGAACCAGAACCACCAATTGCACCAGAATCTGCTTCTACAGCACGGAATTCCAAGCCACAACGCCGTAACATATTGCTGTAGGCTTGATACATATCTTGATAAGTTGCTTTCAGGCTTTCTTCATCAGTGTGGAAAGAATAGCCATCTTTCATGATAAATTCTCTGCCGCGCATTAAACCAAAACGGGGACGAATTTCATCGCGGAATTTAGTTTGAATTTGGTAGAGATGAACAGGTAACTGACGGTAAGAGCGAATCGTATCTCGCGCAATTGTAGTAATTACTTCTTCATGAGTGGGACCAAGTGCTAATTGTTGTTCGCGGCGATCGGTAAGGGAAAACATGATACCCTCAGCCTTAGTGTAAGTATCCCAGCGTCCCGATTCCTTCCATAAATCGGCAGGTTGTATTTGAGGTAAAAGACATTCTTGTGCCCCAGTAGCATTCATTTCCTCGCGAACAATCTGGCTTACCTTTTGCAAAACCCTCCACATCAAAGGAAGATAAGCATAGACACCGCTACCGATGCGACGAATGTAACCAGCGCGAACCAATAATTTATGACTGGGGATTTCAGCATCGGCTGGATCGTCTCGAAGCGTAACAAATAACATTTTTGACAGTCGCATCGCGTCTCCTCTTTACGGGTTTGATAATTTTTGTTTCATGCATGAGAGCGAATATACTCAGGAAATGACTTTTATGTAAACCTAAGTGCGATCGCCACTTTAAATGCAATTCCTATAATTAGGACGGGCAGGATGCTTATCCCACAAGAATTTTAGATTATAACTATTTTTATTTTTTTGAATAAATTATTTTTCCACTTGATTAAAAAACATTTTTAATTTCCACAGATATTAATTATTTTTTGATTTGTCCAAAACTTGATAGTTGCCAGACGTATAATCAGTGCTAAAAATAACTATCAACCACTTCTACTTATTAACTGTTCGCTGTTCACTGATAACTGTTCCAGGAGAAAACAAACTTTGTCTCTCGATATTAATCAAGCACAGGCACCTCTAGAATTTATTCCTCCGGCGTTAAACCCATTTGTATTACGAATCACCCAGCTATTATTGCCAGCATGGATACGTTCGCAAACCATCCTTAGTCAAATTGAAGCAGAAAACGTCAAAACTTTAGTAAAATTAATCAACGAATTTCAGCAAAAAAAGATTCGTTTCCTGATAGCATTCCGCCATCCTCAAGTAGAAGATCCTTTTTCATTGGGTTATTTGTTATTTAATATCGTACCGAAAGTAGCTCGACAAGAAGGAATTAAATTAAATTATCCGGTTCATGCCCATTTTATTTACGATAGAGGAATTCCCCTTTGGGCTGGTTCCCATATTGGCTGGTTTCTATCACGCATGGGCGGTACCTCAATACAGCGAGGTAAGGCAGATTGGACGGGGTTAAGATCGGCTCGTAATTTGTTTGCTGAAGCAGATTTTCCCATTGGTGCTGCACCTGAAGGAGGTACAAATGGACTTTCCGAGATGATTAGTCCTTTGGAACCGGGAATCGCACAATTAGGCTTTTGGTGTGCGGAAGATTTAGAAAAAGCCAGACGCAGCGAACAAGTTTTTATTTTACCAGTTGGAATTAAATATAGTTATGTCAATCCGCCTTGGGAATCGATAGAAAAGTTATTAAGCGAATTGGAAGAAGCTAGTGGTTTACCTGTAAATGAAACTAGTTTTGATCAAGCTTTACCGCAAGAAACGCTTTATCCAAGATTAATTCGTTTGGCAGAGCATTTATTGTCTATTATGGAAGATTTTTATAAACGTTTTTACCATTATTCACCAGAATTAAAAATACCAGATACACAAACTAGCGACGGCAACGAAGCGATTGCCGCACGTTTAAAATCATTATTAGATAGTGCTTTAAAAGTATCCGAAGATTACTTTGATTTACAGCCAAAAGGTAACTTTAACGACCGCTGTCGGAGAGTAGAGCAAGCTGGTTGGAACTATATCTTTAGAGAAGATTTTAGAGATATTAAATCATTATCTACCATCGAAAAAAGATTAGCCGATAGAGTTGCAGAAGAAGCTAATTTACGAATGTGGCATATGCGTTTGGTAGAAAGCTTTGTGGCGGTGACTGGTAAATATGTTAGAGAAAAACCCACAGCGGAAAGATTTGCCGAAATAACTTTGCTTTTATGGGATATGGTAGCTCGAATTACAGGTAGCAATCCTTTTAAGCGTCCAAAGTTGGGTAAGCAAAGAGCGAAAATTACTATTGGAGAACCGCTTTCTATTTCTGACAGGTTTGGGGATTATAAAGCGAATCGTAAAGCTGCAAGAATTACGGTTGGGGATTTTACTAGTGATTTGCAACGGGCGATGGAAGGGTTGATATGAGGTAATTTAAGGTTTTAACGCAAAGGTTCGCGGAGTTTAGCGCGGAGGTACGCTGAGGATTTATCCTGGAAATATCTTTGATAAATCTAATGCTAATTCTGGAAAACAAGGTAGATTAATTGTTTCGTTGGGGAGATAAATAACTTTTCGACGATAGCCAAATTTACCTTGTAAATCTTGATAAGGTTCGTTGTAAGTTTCTAAGCAATTTTCGATTAAATTAAATATCCAATAATCGGAAATACCAGCTTCAGCATAAAGTTGTAATTTAACTTCTTGGTCGTATTTTAAGGAAGAATCGGCGATTTCAATTAGAAGCAATACATCTTGCGAAGTTGGATGAGAATTTAGATAATCATCATCTTTATTTTGAAGAATTGCTACATCTGGTTCGGGTTCGCTATCAGGATTTATACTAATAGGATCTTGGCTTTGTAAAGTACCCCGATTAACAATCAATTTTGATAATTCTCTTATCAATCTTCTACTAAAAGTTGAATGAAGTGTTCCTTTGGCTGCCATTGAAATGATTTCTCCCCTAATTAGCTCAACTCGATCGTCTTCATGAAAAAATCCGAGTTCTGCTAAACGGTTGTATTCATCTATAGTAAATCGTTTAGCTGTAATTATGGTCATAGCATTTGAGCAATGGCAGTGGAGTTGTATTTCAATTTTAAACAGAATTCCTGCATCTTTGACAAAGTAGTAATTTTGAACTTGACTCCTTATAAGCCGATGAAAGAAAGTATGCCACAAGCTAATCCGAAACAATAATTGTATTGATAATGTAGAGACGTAGCAATGCTACGTCTCCAGCAATGCAAAATCACCACGCGATATTTCGAGTCAGCAACGCTTTACTATCTAAACCAAGGCATAATGCAGCGCTAACGTATCAGTTTCCAAAGAATGGTTCCTTTTGAGTTTAGTAATCAGTTTTTGCGAAAGCTAGAAAAAGAGAAAGAGTAAAGAAATAGGCATTAGATTTTTTACTCTTCTCTTTAACTTCTGCAAGAAGTTTGTAAAGTGTGTGTTAACGATAGTAAGATAAAACGTTTGATTTAATTGACTCAATTAAAGTCACTTTAATTCCAAAGGATTCAACCTCCTTAGCCAGGGCTTCAGACGTGCCTTCCAAGGCAAATTTAGTGCCACAGTAGAGGCTGCTTCCACCAAATCCCACTAATCCTGCTGTGGATGATATATTCACAATGTGACCGCTGCCTTGCTGACGCATCATAGGCAAGACAGTTCGCATCAGACGAAATGCCCCAAAAAAGTTGGTTTCAAAATATTGGTGAATATCAACATCACTGACTTCTTCAAGTGAGGCAATTAGTCCATGTCCAGCATTGTTAACCAGCACATCAATTCGACCAAATGTGGCGATCGCTGTATCAACCGCTGCTTTTATGTCTTGGGATAACGTTACATCCAGACGTACAACCTTTACAGTCTGTGGATAATGCTTAATTAAAGCGTAAAGTTGCTCTGGTCTGCGAGCAGTAGCAACCAGGTAGTCGCCCTTCTTTAACACAGCTTCTGCTAAGGCTCGTCCGAGCCCTGTTGAACATCCTGTAATTAACCAAACTTTAGGAACAAGACCATTTTGATTTTTGTCTAAGTTCATTTGTTTTCTCCAATACGAAGAGTGATGAGACGCGCCTTATATTTCTTACGATAGGAGACAACTGTATGACTGTCTAATATATATTTAATTAAGATTAATAGGTTAGAGATATAAGTGTGATAGAACTACGGCATCTACACTACTTCGTCGCGGTGGCTGAGGAACTGCACTTTAGTCGAGCAGCAGAGCGGTTGCATATTTCCCAACCTCCGCTTAGTCAGCAGATTCGCGTTTTGGAAGAGCAACTAGGAGTCAAGCTGTTTGAACGAACGAAGCGGCAAGTGCAGCTTACTAAAGCAGGCAAAGCGTTTTTGGAGCATTCCTATCTGGTGTTAGCGCAACTCGAACAGGCAATTGAAGTGACGCAACGGATAGGGCGGGGTGAAGTTGGACGGTTGGCGATCGCCTTTGTCGATTCTGCAACGTATACCGTACTACCAGATATTTTAAGTGTCTTTCGAGAACAGTTTCCTGCTGTAGAACTGCGATTGCATGAAATGACGACTGCTCAACAAATTCAAGCCCTGCATCTCAAACAGGTTGATGTCGGCATTGTTCGTTCTGCCATCATCGAGCCAGGTTTAAGTGTGGAATGCCTTTTGCAAGAATCATTGGTATTGGCATTGCCACAAACCCATCCGCTGTCTGCCCAAAACAAGGTGTCTCTCTCTACTTTGGCTTCGGAATCATTTATTCTATTTCCTGCCAAACTGGGGCCTGTCTTTTACGATCAGATTATAAATATGTGTCAACAAGCTGGATTTCGTCCGAAAGTCGCTCAAGAGGCAGTTCAGATGCAAACTATCATCGGCTTAGTTGCAGCAGGATTGGGTATCGCTTTCGTTCCCACCTCCATGCAAAATTTCCACAGAAGCGGAGTTGTTTACAGACCTTTACAAGAGCAAACACCGTCCTCTGGACTTTATCTTGCTTGGCGGCAGTATGATTTATCTCCAGTAATAAAAACATTTCTCGGCTTGGCACAGAAGACGGGGCAAGTATAGCGTAGCTGACACTAGGGGTAAAGTAAATCTGGAAGCATTACTGAAAAATTGCACTTCTGTGTATTTATCAGGACTTACGCAACTGGCACATTGCGATCGCTATTTACCAGTAATTTAGTACTACTAAAACCAATCGGTAAAATTAGCCCTTTTTATAATTGTTAAGAATAATTAATTAAGTAAAGTTGTCTTTCCAAAATCAAGAAACCGCCGGAGGAAGCAAAAGCTGCTTTCGCTTACGACTATTCTTCCTCCGTCCTTTCACTAACAAATAAGCCGCAGGGGTAAAATAAAGCGCCAGTAACGGAGAGCCACCAATACCACCCGCGATCGCAATTGCCAAAGGTAGCCAGAAAGGGTCGCCTTCGGCAATCAGCGGAATAAAACCTACCATTGTTGTAATAGTTGTAGTTAAAACGTGACGAGTAGCTTTTACTACAACTTCCCGCACTGCTTTGACATCACCTTTCTTAGCTCCTTCATCTTCGTTAAAGGCTGACAAAATAATAATGGCACCGTTAATTGCAATACCAATTAAACCCATTGTCCCGACAATTGCCATGAATCCCATTACCGAGCCAAAAGCCCATAGAGCAAATAAAGCTAAACCAACGGAACCAACCCCAACAGCAAACACGATACCAGCCATTCGGAAGGAACCCAAGGATAGCACTAGGGTAATGACCATAATTAACCCCAACAATCCCACGGTAGACATTAGATTTCCGGTAGCTTCCCCACTTTCAGCTTGTTCTCCACCAAATTCATATCTGTATCCTGGAGGAAGTTCAAATTTTTCTGCTTCCAAACGTTCTTGCAATTCTCCCAAAACTACTGAGGGTAAGACTCCAGCAGAAATAAAAGCTTGGACGGTGTTAACTCTTTGCTCATTGCGTCTGGAAATACTTGCTAATTGTGGAACCAGATTAAAATTACCTAATGCTGATAAAGGACGCAAATTTGTTTCCGTACCACCTTGTTGATTTGGTTGTAAATTAAGAGAAGCAATTTGAGATAAATCTCCTCGGTTGGAATTTGCAATCCTTACTCTTACGGGTAAATTTTCAGTAGATTCAAGAATTGAACCACCTACGGAGCCTTCTAAATAACTTTGTAACTGTTGGGCGATCGCCGTATTATCAAGTCCTACTAACCGTGCTTGTTCTTCGTCTACTTTTAATCCCAACTTAGGTAAAGTCTCCGTCAAATCATCTCTTACATGAGTTACATCGGGTATCTGTGTTAAAAGACCTCTGACTTGAGCGCCCAATATTCGTAATTGTTGGATATCGGGGCCAAAAATTCGCATTTCCACTGGAGCTTCAAATGGTGGCCCTTGCTCTAATTGTTTCACTAAGACTCTAGCGCTAGGGAATGCTGAATCTAACTCATTTTGTAAAGTCCGAATTAGTTGCGGAACCCCTTTATCAGTATTTAGCTGTACCATTGCTTGAGCGTAGTAAGCAGCATTTTTGATTCCACCAGTAAAGTTGTAGTAAAACTTAGGAGCGCTTTCTCCGACAAACCAGTGAACTTCCTCAACCTGGGAATGTTCGCTAATTAATTTACGAGCTAATAATACATCTTCGCGACTTTGAGCAATGGAAGTTTGAGCGGGAAACTCGACTTCGATTTGAAATTGATCGCGGGCTAGGGAAGGGAAAAACTGCGTTGGTAGAGAGCTTACATTCATAAAACCTATTACGGGTAATATCATCGTTAAAACAATCGCAATTAAAGGTTTTGCTGTAGCCCAGTCTAAAGTTTTACGATAAATCCGACCTAAAAAAGGTGAAGAAAACCCCGAATTCCACCAAGCATGGGGATTTTTTAATATTGATAAAAGTTTTGATAATTTTGATGTTAAAAATTTACGAGATTCGCGCTTCGGAGGAGAATGATGATTCTTAGTTATAGTTTTTCCGAGAAAACGACCGGAAAGTGCTGCAATAACAGTCAAAGAAATTGCCAGAGAAGAAACCAGGGACATAATTACCCCCCAAGCGATGGAACCAACAAATTCCCCTGCTCCCCCCGGCAATAAACCAATTGGTAAAAAGGTGAGTATTGTGGTTAAACTCGATGTCAGCAGAGGAACTGTTAAATAATCAACAGTTTTCACTACGGCATCTTTCGGTTTTAATCCTGCTTCTAGTTCTACCTGAATTTCGTCTACAACTACAATCGCATTATCAATCAACAATCCCAAAGCAATAATTAATCCCGAGACAGACATCTGGTGAATAGGAATATTAAAAACCTGTAATTCACCAAATACCGCAAATACCGTTAATGGTAGTGCAGCACCAACAATAATAGAAGAGCGCCAACCCATCCCCACAAAAGTAACCACAACTACAAGGAAAGCACTAAATAGCAAATTAGATATGAGGTTATTCAAACGCGTTTCCACATAACCACTTTGGTCAAAAATTACTTCTAACTTGACTTTATTAGGAAGCCGCGTCCGAAAATCATCTAATAGTGTGCGAATTTGCGTAGCCCATAAATCAATCCGATTTCCAGATTCCATCAGCACTCCCAAAGCCACAGCGGGTTTGCTACCAATCAAAGCTAAGTCTGTTACTGGTAGTCTGACACCTCTAGTAACTCGTGCAATATCTCCCAAGCGAGTAAACTGTCCGTTGTTAGTTGAAGAAATCGGAATTTGACGAATTCGTTCCAGAGAATCAAGTTCCCCTTCCACCTCAATAGCTAAAGTATTATTCGGACTGCGAAGTTGTCCAGCACTAGTTTTAGCATCACTAAGCAGTATTTGTTGGGATAATTGTTGAGTGGTTAAACCTACAGATGCTAAATCCGATGGATTGATTTCAACAGTTACCTCCTCTGAAGGAAAACCGAAAGTATCCACCTTTTCAGTTCCTCCCACACCCCGAAGTTGAACATCAAGTTCCTCAGCGAAACGGCGTAAAATTGCATAATTAGGTTCGGTTTGTCCTTGCCAAACCAAAGATGCAATTACAGCATAAGCTCGCGTCTCGGTTTCATTCAAATCTGGTTCCAGCACTCCCGGTGGAAATTGTGGAGATGCGTCTGCCAACTTATCTCGTACCCGTGTCCAAATAGGCTGAGTATTAGCTACAGTCTGTTTTAATTCAATCGAAACCGTAGATAAACCAACCCGAGAATCGGAAGTAATAGTATCAATTTCCTCAATCTCAGACATTTCCGATTCAATAACTTCCGTTACCAGCGCTTCTACCCGCTCTGCACTAGCTCCTGGAAAAACAGTAGTAACAATAGCAGTCCGAGCTACTTGTGTAGGATCTTCCTGACGCGGTAAAGATTGAAACGCCGAAAGTCCCCAAAATATTATTAATACAAAAGTTAGGATTAGCAGACGGATATTGCGGAAAAAAGGAAGAACCATGATTAGCTTAGGAGTTAGGAGTTAGGAGTTAGGAGTTAGGAGTTATGAGTTAGGAATTATATTTTTAAACGTAGAGGAGCGAAAAGGCGAATGCGAATGCACGCAGAGTCTTTATCAGTCAAGAATTTCTATCTCCCTGTCCCTTTGTCTTCCCGTCTCCCCAATCGGACGCACCATCTGACCGGGAACTAAACGATGAACTCCGTTAGCAACAATTCTGTCGCCGGGTTGCAAAGTACCCCTTACTAAAACTCTGTCGCTTTCTTGATGCAATATTTCTACACTGCGCTGTTCGAGTACAAATGAATTTTTTTCTAATCCCTGCTCCTTACTTCCTACTCCCTCTAATTTTGGTTTAGCTAATACATAACTTGTCCAAAGTCCTCGCAATCCCTGAGTTAAAGCTTTATTCGGCAACCAAAATCCTTCTGTAGGAATTGTATCTGTCAGCTTTAACCTAACTGTTTCACCGGGATTAATTTGAGATATTAAGGAAGATTCTAATTTCAATACGACTATTTGAGTTCGGGTACTGGGATTAACTACTGGCAAAATTGAAGCTACTCTTGCGGAGTAAGTCTGGTTGTTAATCTCTACCGTTTGAGGGCTACCCACTTGCAGTTTATTTACAACTATTGCAGGTATTCCAATTCTGGCTTCTGGGCTGGTATTTTCAACCAAACGCACCACTGCTTGACCTGTATTTACTACGGTTCCTTCATCAATTTGGCGAGCGGAAACTATACCTGCAAACGGTGCTTTAATTGTACTTTTAGCTATATTAATTTCTAAGTCTGATATACTTGCTTCTAATTGTTTTACAGCGGCTCGTTGTGCGGCTACTTGTTCAGTACGAGTTCCTGCTAAGAGTTGATCTAAATTACTTTGGGCTTGTCGCAAACGAGCGTTTAAGGAGTTTTCGCCAAAAGCAATTTCATCAAGTTGTTCTCGCGCGATCGCACCTTCACCATATAGATACTTCCGTCTCTTAAGTTTGGTTTTCTGCAATTGCAATTGCTGTTTGATATCGTCAACGGCTGCTTGTGCTGCTGCAATATCTTGCTCGCGTGGGCCTGCAATAAATTCATCCAATCTCGCTTGTGCTTGGGCTTTTTGAGCTTCTAATTGCAACTTTTGCATCTGCAAATTACTTACATCAAGCTTGGCGATCGGCTGTCCCGATTTAACGCGATCGCCCTCTTTCACAAAAACTTGAATCAGCTTCCCACCGCGCTCGAATCCCAATTCACTAGTCCGAATTGCGGCAATTTCACCAGTGTAAGTCCGCAATACCTGGTAAGATTGTACTGGTTTTGCTTGTAAAGTGATTACTGGTAATGGACGAGCAACAGCAACTTCCTTGGTTTCAGGTTTTGTCTTGGTCAAATTCTTAGCACCAAACACAGCCCCCACTGCCACCATCAACCCAAGCACCCCTAACATTCCATAACGAAGTAATTTGGAATAATCTCGATGCTGATTTTCTAAATCTTGGGAATATTCCCCATCATCAAGTATTTCATCACCTGATATTTGGGAATGCGGAGTAAAATCTGGGTTCATGGGTTTGTCTTTAGTAGGAGCTTACGTTTTTTAAAAAAATTTCTCACACCTACGATTCAAACACACGTTTTAATTTTAGTCAATCATACGTTTGATTTGTTCTTTTCAGTAGTCGGAATCTGACATCGCTTTACTGGTTGTCCTTTAATCAAATGACTTTCTACAATTGCGTTAACATCGGCACAAGTCAAATAACCGTATAAATAACGATTCGGAAATAAAACTCGTCGTAATTTCATTCTTAATTTAGTCGGTAGCCAGGAAAACTCGCTGCGATTAGGCTGACAAACTAACGCAACTGCTCCGGCTTGACATTGATCCAGACATCCAGATTTGCGAACTTGAACGCGCGAGCCCAAATCTAAACGAGTAATTTCATCCTGAAATGTTTGATAAATATCTAGCGCACCCGCATTAGTGCAACAGCCTTCGGGGTCATTTTCAGAGCGCTGTTTGGTACATACAAAAACACGATATTGAGGTAATGGCATAATGACCAGTAAAAATATGAGTTATAACTCGTATAATATGGGCAAATAATTATATTGCCAACTCGCATTTTATTAAGGTGTTGCGATGCCGCACAAAGTGTCCCCAAAACCCCGCAAGCTGCCTTCTCAAGAACGTTCTCGAATCACCGTTGAAGCAATTTTAAAGGCGACTGCTCGCATTTTGACTGAAGAAGGCTATGACAAAACTAATACAAACCGGATTGCAGAGCGAGCGGGTATCAGCATTGGCTCGTTGTATCAATATTTTCCCAACAAAGAATCGCTGATGGCTGCCTTAATGGAGCAGCATTCAAACGAAATCGCGCTATTAGTGGAATCGAAACTGAATCATTTGTTCGATACAAGCTTAGAAATTGCAATTCCTGAACTAGTGAAAGCTGTAATAGCAGCTCATGCGATCGATCCGCGACTACACCAAGTACTGCACGAAGAAATCCCGCGCTCGGAACTATTACAGCAGATTCAAAAAGCAGATCAACGCATCATAGAATTATTAAAAGCGTATCTTGCACGATGGAGCGATTATATTCAACCTCAAAACCTGGAAATGACCGTATTTATTCTTAGTTGCACGGTTGAGTCTTTGTGTCATTCAGCGGTTATTGAACATCCCAAATTTGTAAGTAATAATGATTTTGCTGTCGAGGTATCTAATCTTTTAATTTCTTACCTGACAAAGAAGCCAGAGTGAAGTTTCTTCTAAGTGCGATCGGTTTTGCATTTGAACTGTCTTAACCGATATGTCTGTTGCATAAACAATTTTAGTAATATATTATATATTCAAACGTTTTATTGAAATGAAAAATACTGTAACAGTTATAGATACAAAAGAGCAAATACTCAACGTTGCCGAGCAACAGTTCGCCGAAAAAGGCTTTTCAGGGACAACTCTGAGGGGCGTTATCCGAGAAGCAGAAGTAAATATTGCAGCCATTCACTACCATTTTGGCTCAAAAGAAGAACTGTTTATTGCCGTCGTGCGAAGAGTTGCCAAGCAAGTTGTGCAATCTCAATTACAGCAGTTAGCGAAATATGAAAATCAAGCAGAGCCGCCATCAGTAGAGAATATTTTAGAAGCATTTTATGCTCCTCCTTTGAGAGTAATAACCCAGATGGGGGAACCCGGATTGATTCGCGCTCAATTTATGGGGCGTTGTCGTGCGGAGCCTTTACCAATACAGCAACTTGCAGACAAGGAATTTAATGAAAGTCAACAACGCTTTCTGGATATTTTACAACGAGCGCTTCCCAATCAAACACGCACAGAATTACAGTGGAAATTAGATTTGGCGATCGCAATAATAATTCGTACTTTAAATCAAGTTGGTCAATCAGGGCAGTTGATAACCGGAAGTTCCGTAGAAGAAGTAGAAATTGCGATTTCTCGTTTAGTGAAATTCGTTGCTCAGGGGATGAAAAATTTTGATTGAGCAAAATAAATGGCTCTTCAGTACTTACTATGCTAAAAACACTCGCAGAAACATTGTAAGTCTTACCATGTAATAAATTTAGATTTTTTAACTAACATTTTTACCTTTTTTACAGTTTTGAGCTTTAAACCCAGGCTAAAAAAGAATATTTTAGTTTTTAACTAATAATTTGGCATACTAGGTACTGAAGAACCAAATAAATAAATATACAATGAATAAAGCTTGCTTCTTTTCAATACCAAAGCTGTGATTGAGTTTTTATTTTGTAATGCTATATGCAGTCAAGAGAATTTTGTTTAAAAAAAGCTCTTATAGAATATTGTGATTTATATATAATTGCGGCAACTTAGGGATATAAACTAATATAAAAATTAGTTTCTGGGCTAATCTTTAAACTTTTCGTTATTTATACGGGTACGTCTTAGATAGCAGTCTTGATAAAATGCGATAAATAAACCGATTGAGCTTGATTTTTTAGTTTTGCGATTAATAATAATCTACCATCTACAAGAATATAGGAAATTATCTAATTTTGACGCAGATTGCAAATTTTCAATAGTTACTTAATTTAAACAATCAAAGAATACTACAATTATTAAATATTGCAAACATTTATGCTTAAAACAACTTGCTTAATTAATAACTTTAACTATGGTGATTTCATAATAGAAGCAGTAGAAAGCGCGCTTGGGCAAACTGTAGAGTTCAATGAAGTGATTGTAGTTGATGACGGTTCTACTGATAATTCTGTTCAAATCCTTCAGGAAAAATATGGTCAAAATTCTCAAGTCAAATTAATTATCAAAGAACAGAATGAAGGTCAATTATCTAGTTTTAATCTAGGACATTCAGCTTCAAATGGCGACATCATTTGTTTTCTTGATTCAGATGATAAATATCAACAAAATTATCTTGAAAGCATTCTCAAAATTTATAATTTATATCCAGAATGTGATTTTTTATTTTGTGGATATCAAAAATTTCAAGATTTAGATGCATCGAGTTCGGATCAAATAACTTCGCAGCAAGAAAGTCAAATTGATATTTTGAAGTATGTCAGAAATAGAGGCTGTTCAGCTGTTTTCACCCTTCATACAAAACGGTATATAGGCGCTCCTACTTCTACTTTATCAATGCGACGTAAAACGGCTGAAAAAATCTTACCTTTCCCTTACTTAGAAGATTGGAGAATTAGAGCAGATGATTGCTTAGTTTACGGAGCTTCTTTAGTTGGGGCAGTCAAATTTACATTATCTTTAAACTTAGTTCAATACAGAATGCATACAAGAAACAACTATGCTAATAAAACTCAAGAAGATGCAAAAGAGCGCAAAGAAATATTAGCTCATTATCAGAGGAAGCTGGCTTTGAATCGTCTATTCAACTTATTTTCTCAACAAATGAACTATCTTGATAAGAACGAACTGACATCTCTGATCCCATTTGAATTTAAAACTATACCCCAGCCCGATTCAAAAGACTTTCGGGGATACCTCAATTTACTTTGGAATTCTAATTTACAAATACCTGCCAAAATTAAAAGTTCATTGATTATGACAAAGTATATGTTATCAACTCGCAAATATTAAAGCAAAAATTACATCGGGATTTACGCAACGGTAACGAAGCGTATAGCGTGTCTTGCAAGAAAGATAAAATTAAGTGTTCTCAATATTAAGATCCCCCCAACCCACGCCACTTCCTACAACTCTGGGAACCAGAGCAACGGAGTGGCTCCCCTTACTAAGGGGGGCTTTGCGTAAGTCCTAAAAACATTAAATTTTGATTATAGGTTTGATAAATTAAAATAACAGTATCAATAGACTTTTATTTATTTAATCTCAACCTTCAATTAATAGCACAATCAAAAATTAAAGAAGTTAAATTTTAAAGATTTAAAAGTCACAATTCTCTGACTTATTATATTTATATGTATTTTTTTATAAGGTTTTGATGATTTTATCAGGATGTTTTGACAATTGATTTTGCTGTAAACTAGCTGCTTTATAGTATTTATGGTTACTTTAATCATTTTTTTGCAAAAATTTAAAATTTGATTAATAGAATCATTTGCTTTTAGGGTGTAACCTCGAAATACAGTAATTGTCAGGATGGCGATTTAAAAATTTTACACCGTTGAGGCAAATATTATGATAGATCGCGTTGAGAAGCAAGAATTCGTCTTAAGTCAAATTACCGATCGTTTTGGGCAGAGAGACTTTAGCGGATACAGTTTAAGTGGAATCGATTTTAGAGAAGTTGATTTAAGTGGAGTCAACTTTACTGGAGCAGATTTAAGTAATGCGAACTTTACGGGAGCGATTCTTACTAATGCAAGATTGGATAATGCAAATTTAAGTCAGGCTAGTTTACGAGAAGTACATATGCACGAAGCATCTTTGATAAAAGCTAATTTAAGCAATACCGATTTAACAAGAGCTTCACTGTGTGGCGCAAAATTTGCAGGTGCAAACCTTTCTTGTAGCAATTTACAGGAAGCTTCATTGTGCGATACGGATTTGCGGAAAGCGAATTTAAAAAAAGCCCAGTTTATAGAAGCATCTTTGATAGAAGCGAATTTGTTTCAAGCGAATCTTCAACAAGCAAGATTATGTGGTGCGAATTTATTAGAGGCGAATTTGAATCAAGCAGATTTAACTAATGCCGATTTAAGCTGGGCTAATTTAACTCAAGCAAATTTGAAAGAAGCAAATTTACAGGGAACAAATTTCCAAAATACTAATCTAGATAGAGCAATTATGCCTGATGGAAAAATTCAACTAGTTCAAATTTTCTGTTTTAGTTGATATTTCAGAATCAATCGTAATAGAAATTTAAGATAATTCCTTTTCCCTCTTTAAGGCATTGAAGAGGGTTTGGGTTCCCGCAGTGTTTCTCTATAACAAGCATTAATTGCAACTGAACGAAATTAATACAAGCTTTTTCTGGAATGCATCTAAGCCTGTGTGTATCTATTCTCATCAAATTTAATCAAATATGTGAGTCTAGATGTTAAACCTTAAAAAATCTATTTTTAGCTTTATTTTGTTACCAGTTGCTAGTATTGCAGTATTCGCAAGTTCAGCGAATGCAGAAACCTTAAAGACCAAAAATTTTAATGTTGAAATTACCAGAAATTGCCCGGAAGGATATGTAACTTGCAATGATGTTACATATGTAGGCAAACATTTAAGAACTGGCAACTCGATTCGCTTAACTGGTAAAACAATTCATTCTAAAGGTGCTGATGGTGTTACACCAGGTCGCTTTCTTGGCTATGAATTTCGTAATTATAACTATCGTTATAGAGTCACAGCAGAAAATGAGTTGCTTGTTTATAAAGGTAAAAAACTGATACTTCGAGAGCAAGGAACTGTAAATTATAGATAAATTAAAGCAAAGCAGCAATATTGCTATTATGTTACCCTTTATTTGATTTTGAAATAGTGAAAATTAACTTGATAAAAAAGTAAATTAGCAATCCTCATAGGAAGTTTGAAAAGTATCGTTCTTAACTCTATTATTGCTTTTATCCCCCCTTCCCCCCTTAAAAAGGGGGGTTAAAGTCCCCCTTTATAAGGGGGATTTAGGGGGATCTAGAAAGTATAGGGAGGGGTCTTAATTTATAATTTCTAAAACATCCTTTGAAACCCGATTTTTTTTTAAGTCGGGTTTTCTAATTGCTAACTCCGATCAAAATTCTCTCTGCGAAAAAATCCAAGCAGCTATAGCTAAAAGCATCGCGCTGTAAAGTAAACTGTAGCCAGCATTTAGAAATAGTGTTGTAGAGTCGGGTAATGCTGAGAAACCATATACAGCTTCGTTTTTTAAATCTAACCGAGATAAATCTGGTAAAAGTAAATATAAACCTTGGGTTATTCTTTCCAAGCCAGGATTTTCGCTAATACGAGCAAGTTTTAATAAATCTTGGGTTATGTTTCCCATTAAATAGACTGCGAATGTTAAGGC
This sequence comes from Calothrix sp. CCY 0018, assembly GCF_963920925.1. NCBI lineage: Bacteria > Bacillati > Cyanobacteriota > Cyanophyceae > Nostocales > Calotrichaceae > Calothrix > Calothrix sp. CCY 0018. The sequence goes on from NZ_CAWUDI010000007.1 coordinate 107,318, forward strand.
AGTTGCTAACATAGAACCCGTGAATACGCCAAAAGCAATAGCTATAGCGCTAATCAAAGATAGCTGCAAAATTAAAAATATTCCATTTATAACAATACTTGTGGCTGAATAACTAATATTATTTACTTGTAAAAATATCAGATAAATAGCACTCATCGCCACGACAAGTAATGCTAAAACAGTAGATAAGCCTAAATATTTACCGAGAATAAACTCCGGACGGCTTATAGGTTTAGCAATTAACATTAAAATGGTGCGTTTTTCTATTTCCTTGCTAACTAATCCCGTACCTACAAATACTGCAATAATTAGACTAAGGATGCTCATCACCGCTAAACCCAAGTCTAAAAACATTTTGTCTTCGGTAGCTGCTGCTAGCTGTGGTAGCAACATAGCCGCAGCAGCTAATATAACTGCGTAAAAACCGATAATATACAAAATGCGATCGCGCACTACTTCTCGAAAAGAATTATTCGCGATCGCAATTACTCTGTTGACATTCATATTGATTTAAAACTTGATCAAGATCACTTCTCAGTTATGATTTATCAATTATTGATTGTCAATTTTTTACTTTAATTTCGGGGAGGTTGTCCTGCAATATAGGAAATTTTTGGCAAACACTCTAATTCTGCAACAGTTATTTTTTCACCTTTAGAGCTAATTGATTCATCACGCACTGCGATGGGTTCAATTTGACAGGATCTTTTGAGATAATATCCATTTTCGGTAGCACTTGGACCTTGCCAAACACTATATAAATCTAGTCTGTATCCGGAATTATAATCTTTTGGATCGATATTCTGCACATTAGCTTCCGCTTTCCAAAAATCTTTTTCTTCAAACTTTGCCAGATTAATTTCTATGATTTTTTCACCAAGCTGACTAGCTTTTCGATTGGCATTTTTTAACCATAATTCAACTTCAGACCAAGATTTTCCATCTAATGCTGTTTCTACTGCTGACTGAAGCTTGTTAAGAATTACCACCCCGTTTTGAGGAATTTTATCTTGGGGTTCGATTACCGTCAACAAATCGTTGCGCCGAGCAGTTTCATCTTGATAAACCGGATATCTTGCACTAGGATATTCGTTTAACCATGTATCTGTAACTCCGTAGAGATTCAACCAGCAACTTAACAACATACAGCAGCCAATTAAAATTATCACACTTTCGCGGTCTTTTAATTCTGGTAACTGAGTTTTTACATCGGTACCGCTTCCTTCAAAAAATTCGGGAATAGCACTGATTAAAGCCGATATTGTTGGCCAAAAAACAATTGTTCTGGTTATAAGTTCTTCGTTTTGCTGAAAAGCAAAAACACTGACTATACCTCCAGTGATTACTGCTCCAACAGGCATAATAGTACCGGGAATATATAAAGGTTTATCCGTGGTATACCAAGAAGTTCCAGCTATTAAAAATACCCAACCTAAAAATGCAATAATATCTTGGATTGGACCATCATTGGATAAAGATGACATCAACCAAGAAAATAAACTAAGATAAATTAATGTTTGCCAGCTAAAAGCTTTATCCGGTACAAAAAAGTCTCTAATCCTTGCGAAAATATCTTTGAAGAAATCAAGTATTGTTGCGAAACCAATTAAGCTAAGAGCATCATCTACTAAACTCATTTTTCCTCCTATTAATTACTATTATTTAATAGCTAAATACAATAGCTGAATACGAAGATTACTGCTAAGGCGTTAAACAAATTGTCTGTATAATTTTTCTTTATTTGCCTCCTATAAAAAAGTTACTTCTAAGCAGATAGGAGTATTAATTATCATCTTATAATAAGCACAAACATAACTTCCTAAAACTTTATTAGCTGTTAGCTACTCCCTTCTTAATAATGACAAATTTCAACGCCTACCTACTTACACGAACATATTTTTTCGCAACTTTCCATTTCGGATACTAATTATAAACTATTAGTAAACATTGTTTGTTCTCGCAAATATGCGAAATAATACAACCAAAGTAATTGCACTATAGCTAAGTGAATTAGCAATTAGTGTAGTAGTAAATAAACTTGTACTTTGCCATCCTTTTCTATTACCTCGACGCGATTTTCGCTTCAATAAAATAGTATCTTCGGGTTCCGGTACTGCCTTTTTTTCTCCAGGGTTGCTTAAGGATATAATCAATAGCCTTAATAAGACAAACTTTACCATCAAAGTTCCAAAGAAGGTAGTAAAACCTGCCATGACAATACCACCATAAACTTGATTGTTTAGGCGATTGTATAACAAAAAACTAATCAATTGCGATTTGTAACTAACAAAGAAGTTCGTTGGCTCCAAAATAAAAAAAACTACCCAACCGATAACGTTAGAAAAGAGATTCATCGCAATAGCGTAAAAAGAACAAGTCCTTTTATCGAACTTCAATCTTCTATTCAGAATGAATGCCTCGACCGGAATTGCTACTAATAAAAATAGAAAGTCAAATAAGATTACACCAAAAGGAACAACTCGGAAAGGCGCGGAAAAGTCAAAGCCATCTAACATCTGCTTGTTACTCCACTCAATGTTTTTTTACGCACTACTTTTGTAATATAAAGCCTTTAACAGTAAATAATATTAAACGGAATTTATGTCTTTTACCATTTTTATACTGGAATCAGCATAAAGGGAAATAATTCTTAAACGTAAGGTAGCTTATGATGTTCGATCGCGCTATCGCTACTTAAAGGTAGGGAATTAGGAGTTAGGAGTTAGAAATTAGGAGTAGCAAATAGCAAATAAATTATTTATTCTTCACGAATTATACTCACCTTGTCCCCCATCTCCCCCTGAGCCGCACCCTTGCGGGTGAACGGGTTGCGCCACTTCTCTCGTACTGCGGGAGACAAGCCACGAGAGTGGCTGTGCGATCTCCCCATACCCCCTTCCTGATGGTACCTGGATTTCGGTAAGATAAAAGACTGCCATATTAGAGCGGTTTGAGTTGAGATGACAAGGAACGGCATCGGTATTCGCACAGCACAATTGCGCCCCGTAAGGCTTAAGGGTCAAATTCATATTTATGATGGTGCAGGTAAAGGTAAATCGCAAGCGGCTTTAGGAGTAGTTTTACGTTCAATTGGTTTAGGTATAAAGAATTCAAATAATTACAATCGTGTCTTGCTACTACGGTTTCTTAAGGGGCCAGAAAGAGATTATGACGAAGATGGTGCGATCGCAGCTTTACAAAGAGGTTTTCCTCATTTAATCGATCAGGTACGTACTGGTAGAGCAGAATTTTTTGACAAGAATGAAATTACTACTTTCGATAGACAGGAAGCTATCAGAGGTTGGGATGTTGCTAAAGGTGCTATAGCTTCTGGCTTATATTCAGTAGTTGTATTGGATGAAATTAACCCCGTATTAGATTTGGGCTTGCTAGAAGTTGATGAAGTAGTAAAAACCTTAAAATCCAAACCTGAAGATTTAGAAGTTATTGCCACGGGAAGAGGTGCCCCACAAAAGCTGTTAGATATCGCTGATTTACATTCAGAAATGAAGCCCCAACACCATTCCAGTGCCGAACTACATGGTATATCAGGTATTGAAATATACACTGGTTCGGGTAAAGGAAAATCTACCAGCGCTTTAGGTAAAGCTTTAAAAGCCATAGGTAGAGGAATCAACCATCCGGGTTCCACTCGCGTATTAATTATGCAGTGGCTTAAAGGTGGTACTGGATACACCGAAGATGAAGCGATCGCCGCATTACAGCAATCTTATCCCGAAGTAGTAGACCATCAACGCTGCGGTGGAGATGCCATAGTGTGGCGAAACTCTCGGCAAGAATTGGACTATATAGAAGCCGAAAGAGGTTGGGAAATAGCCAAAACAGCCATAGCTTCGGGACTCTATAAAACAATTATTCTTGACGAACTCAATCCCACAGTAGATTTAGAATTACTTCCAGTAGAGCCAATAGTCGAAGCATTACTTCGCAAACCTCGGCATACAGAAGTTATTATCACCGGGCGCTGCCAAAATCAACCAGAATACTTTGAACTGGCCAGCGTTCACTCAGAAGTCTACTGTCATAAACATTACGCCAATCATGGAGTAGAACCCAAGCGCGGTGTTGATTTTTGAATTAGTTGTTAGTGGTTAGTAGTTAGTGGTTAGTAGTTAGTTGCTTTTAGATTGTCGAAGGTTCGTAGTAAGCGTTTTAACGCTCTTGTTGAGGACTTTAGTCCCAACTACGAACCTATCAACAACAAATCATAATTTTGATAACAACCGGGTTTATTTAAAAGATTCCCAGCCATAAACTATTAACTAACAACCCAAAATAAAAATCAGCAAAATCAAAATATTAATTATGGAAAACACCAACACACTCGACTTAGTTACAGCAGGAATCGCCTTATTCATTTTTGTAGGTGGAATGTTAATGATGTACACCACAGTTTTCACCACCAAAGGGAAATAAAAGTTAAGAGTTAAGAGTTAGGAGTTAGGAGTTACAAATTATCTAGCCTATCCCCCCATCTCCCCATCCCCGATCACCCCTCTCAATTTCTCCTTCAACACTACCCACAAAGGTATATAATGTCGCTTGTTTAACCGGAATTTCAGCCAGTGGGGAATAGATGGATAATTTGAAGGAAGCTAAGCTTGGGGCGGTATTGAGGAATATTGGCATAATTGTCCTAGTATTATTTATAACTTTAGTAGGATTAACTATTTACACGGTTAGAAATTCTTTTCCCCAAGCAAGCGGCATTATTGTAATTCCGGGACTTGATTCGCAAGTAAAAGTCCAGCGGGATAAATGGGGAATCCCGCAAATTTACGCTGATTCTTCTCACGATTTGTTTTTAGCAGAAGGTTACGTCCACGCTCAAGATCGCTTCTGGCAAATGGATTTTTGGCGACATATCGGCGCTGGAAGATTGTCGGAAATGTTTGGTGAGTCGCAGTTAGATAAAGATAAATTCCTGCGAACGATGGGATGGAAGAAGTTAGCTCAGCAAGAGTTTGACGAAACTTTAGATGCTCAAACAAAAGAAAATTTACAGGCTTATGCTGAAGGTGTAAATGCTTATTTAGCAAATCATCAAGGTAGTGCTTTAAGTTTGGAATATGCCGTATTAAAACTTCTTAATCGTAACTATAATCCCGAACCTTGGCAGCCAATTCACTCTATCCTCTGGGGTAAAGTAATGGCTTACGATTTAAGTACAAATCTTGGTGATGAGATTGAACGTAGTATTCTTTTAAAATCTTTTCCTGAAGCGCGAGTAGACGAACTTTTTCCACTTTATCCCCAAGATTTCCCCGTAATTGTACCCGATTTTAAAGTCTCAGAAAAACTTGCAAGAAAGCAAGTAATGAATACAGAAGAAGATAGAAATTTACTTGCTCTAAAAGATATTACTCCTTCCTTGAAATCTATTGCCACTAACGTAACTGGGATGGAAGAAATTCTCGGTACGACAGGAATGGGTGTAGGTTCCAACAGTTGGACTATTTCGGGTAAACGCACTATTACTGGTAAACCGATTGTAGCCGATGATCCGCATTTAGCCGTGCAAATGCCTTCGATTTGGTATGAATTAGGTTTGCACTGTAATTCAACAAGCAATTCAACAAGCAATTTAATAAATAAAAAATGCCCTTATAACGTCACGGGCTTTACCTTCGCAGGAGTACCGGGGGTAATTGTCGGACATAATAACCGCATTGCGTGGGGTGTAACAAATGTCATGTCCGATACGATGGATTTGTATATAGAAAAGATTAATCCTGAAAACCCCAATCAATATGAAATAAATGGTAAATGGGTAGATATGCAGCTTGTAAAAGAAGAAATTCAAGTTGCTTCTTCTGAACCAGTTTTTCAAATTATCCGCTACACTAAACATGGTCCAATTCTTTCTGATGTTCTTCCCCAATTAGAAAAATTAGCGAAAAATTCATCAATTCAAATTACTACGAATTACGCCGTTTCCTTGCGTTGGACTGCTTTAGAACCTTCCACATTAATTGCGGCTCTTCCAGAAATAAATCGCGCTCAAAATTGGCAGGAATTCCGCGTTGCTGCAAGTAAATTTGATATTGCGGCTCAGAATTTAATATATGCAGACGTTGATGGAAATATTGGCTATCAAATGCCCGGTAAAACTCCTATACGTCAAAAAGCAGATGGACGTTATCCGGTGCCAGGTTGGAATAATAAATATGAATGGCAAGGCTATATTGATTTTGAAGAATTACCTCATAGTTTGAATCCAGCGCGGGGATATATTATTACTGCAAATAATGCCGTAGTTGATGAAAGTTATCCTTACGTTATTACCAAAGATTGGGTTCGCGGGTACCGTGCAAAACGTATTGAAGAAATCATTTTATCAGCAGATTGGCCATTAACTTTAGCCGATATTAAGTCGATCCAAGCTGATAATCTTAATTTGAATGCGCGGGATTTGGTACCAATATTAAAGTCAATCTCTTTCGACGATTCCCGTATAGAAAATGCTCGTCAATTATTAGTGGATTGGGATTTTAAACTGCAAATAGAATCACCCGCATCCGCCCTATTTGAAACATTTTGGAAAAAATTACTGGCGGTAACATTTCACGACGAACTACCCGAAGATTATTATCCTGGTGGTAGCGACAGATGGTATGCGGTAGTGAAAAATTTGGTCGAACAACCGAATAATTTGTGGTGGGATAATCGCAATACCTTGGAGGTGGAAAACCGAGATCAAATGTTCAAACTAGCTTTTGTAGAAGCAGTTAATCAACTTGAAAACACTTTAGGAAATAGCCCAGAAAAATGGACTTGGGGAAAGCTGCATAAAATCAACTTTCGCAACGTCACTTTAGGAAAATCTGGAGTAGCTGCGATTGAAAGATTATTTAATCGGGGTACATATCAAGCAGCAGGTGACGGAGAAACCATTAATGCCAATCGTTGGAAAGCCAATAAATCTTCTTTTGAAGTTACCCATATTCCTTCATTGCGGATGATTGTAGACTTAGCAAAATTCGATAATTCGCAAGCAATGCATAGCACCGGGCAATCGGGGCACGCATTCAACCGTCATTACACCGATATGATTGAACCTTGGCGCGATGTTAAATATCATTTGATGCTTTGGGAAGATGAAAAAATTGATGAAAGGGGTGAATCAACATTGTTTTTGATGCCTGAATAAAGAGTTAGGAGTTAGGAGTTAGGAGTTAAAAGTTATTTATGAAGCGAACGTTGAGACGTGAGAAACGATTTAAAGAGAAACCCGGTTTCTAAAATGCTAGTATTTAACCAGATTAATTTTAATTAGTTTGTAGTGAAGATTTTAATCCTCAACATTAGAGTTAAAACTCTTACTACAAACTTGATTGTCACTCCAAATATTTTCCTAATTCCTAACTTATTAAAACTTAAAAGTAGTCCGCATCAAACCAACCACAATAGTATCGTTATCTGCATTGTGTTCCGGGTTGGTAATCATTACAACTCCGGGAGTGATAGAAATATTATCATTTACAGGATAGTTGTAAGACAATTCAAAGTGTAAGGAAGTATCTTTATCTTCGCGTTCAGAAATATCATTGTTGGTTACTTTTGGAGGCATACCAAAAACGAAATTTAACTGACTACCTTTTTTACCTAAATCCGGTAAAGCTGCCGTAACAGCCCAACTCAAAATATCAGCGTCGGCACCTTGAGAAGCATTTACGCTATTAACATTTGGTGAAGCTTCTGCATTCGCACTCAGATAGCTACCCCAACCTCCTAAAATTAACTTTTTGCTTAACTTATAAGTAAACTGCAAACCAAAACCGTTGGTAGAAGTTGCTGAATCCCCGAAAGGTAATTGAGCAAATCTACTACCTTTACCACCAGTTACATTGATGCTCGAATCCGGTTGTGGTGCATAGTAACGTCCGTAAGTCAAGGCGATCGCCAGTTTATCTGATGGAGTATAAGTTAACTGAGACAAGGAACTGAATTGCTCCCCAAATAATCCTTCATCCACATCATCGCCGGAAGTTGTGAAGTAGCTCACGCCACCAGCTATTTCATCCGTAAATTTGTAATAAACTACTCCACCCGTGCCAAATGCAAAAGCATAAATCGGATTTTCGCTACCGAAAGTAGAAACTGAAGAGACGGGATTAAGTGAAGGAAAAATACGAGTTGGGAAACCGGCAATTGGTGCTATCACAACCGTACCGCGATTATTACCTATAGGAGCTTCGTAATAAAGTGAAGCTAAATCAAATTTATTATCAGTATTTGTAGCTCCGATTAAACTAATCATATCCGTACCAACAGCACTTCGATCAAAACTGCTGATATTTCCAGCCTGTATACTAGTTCGTAATAAATCTTTACCAGTAAAACTAGTATCAAAATCAAGCACCGCACGCGATGAAAAACTTAGATTGCTATCTAAACTTTCTCTTAGATTGTCTCCCGGTGCAGCTGCTTTCACATCACCAAAAGCACTAATTAGATAAAAATCTACCGTACCATTTAAAGTCGTAGTAGTACTAAATTGATTTTTTCAATAGAGGTAACTTGTTCGTCCAAATTATCAACTCTATTCCTTACCTCTTTTAATTCAGTCACAAACTCTCTTTGCACTCTATCTAAAACCGTCAAATCTTCCAACTTGAGCAAATTATTACTTGAATTAGCAATTAAACCTTCAATAGTGGAAAGACAAGCATTAAAAGCAGCTGCAAACTCATAACGAGTCATCGCGCGATCGCCATTAAACTCATTTCCCGAAGTACTTATGCAGCGGTACTTTTCCACTAAAGTACGTAACGCTTGATAAGCCCAATGTTGGGGGCTAACATCTTGTAATTGTTCGGCACTTGTTACCTTGTCTAAATAAATCTGTCCTTGGCTATATTTTTGATTAAGAGTATCTATATCTGCTGTAGAGGGAATATCTTGCTCGTTATTAATGTTGTCAAAAGTATCTCTATCGTCAGATAAATTCAAACTTATTTGAGGATTTATTAAATTTTCCGTAGAATTTACTTGAGCGAAAGCTGGAGATAAATTAAATAAAATAGCACCTATAATAGCAGATATAAATGGCAACACACCTTTATCTTGTTTCATTTATTTGTATTTACTCTTGATTACCTCCAAACAATAATATTTTTATTCAAAAAAGAAATGTAAATCTTAAAAAATATTTAGATATAACAACAAAAAAGAAAATAATTAGTAGTTTATTTAGCATTGATTAAAGAATGATAAATCTTACCCATGCCCAATCCCCAATTCCCCATTCAAATTTGTATCCTGGTATAAAAATAAATTGCCTAACTATCCGCTATATTTACGGTGTAGTTGACTGGAGACTAAAGAAATGCATTGGCGACGGTTTTTTTCGTTTGTAATTATAGGCTTTGCGCTGAGTATCTTTTGCTTTGCTTGTACAAACTCCAACCAAGAAGCTAGAAAAACACCTAAAACACCCGAAATCTCAATACCGCCAGAAACACAAGAAATAATTAAAACTGCTGGGAGTAGTGGTTTATTCAATCCTCCTCGTGGAGATGTGCGTTTAGTAGCTATCAGCGATTTGAATTCAGCTTATGGTTCCACCGACTACGATGCAGAGGTAGATAAAGGAATTAATTTATTACCTTTTTGGCAGCCAGATATGGTAGTTTGTAGCGGTGATATGATAGCCGGTCAGAAAAAGACGCTAAGTGAATCCCAAATTAACGCAATGTGGGCGGCTTTTGATCGGCATATTGCAGCACCTTTACGTAAAGCAAACATACCCTTCGGTTTTACCATCGGCAATCATGACGCTTCCGGTGCTAAAAAAGAAGGCAATTTTGTATTTGAACAAGAAAGAGATTTAGCTTCAGAATATTGGAATAACCCCGAACATAACCCCGGAGTTGAATTTATAGATAAAAGTCAGTTCCCATTTTTCTACACCTTCAAACATAAAGATATCTTCTTCATGGCTTGGGATGGTTCAACCCATAGAATTCCCCCCGAAAAAATGGCTTGGGTAGAAAAAGCATTAGCAAGCCCAGAAGCGCAGCAAGCAAAAATGCGAATTTTATTGAGTCATTTACCTTTATATGCAGTTGCAGAAGGGCGCAACAAATTTGGTGCCGTAATGGCAAACCCCGAAGAATTGCGAGAAATGTTAGAAAAATACAACGTTCATACGTATATTAGCGGACATCACCACGCTTATTATCCCGGTCATCGCGGTAAATTGCAGCTACTTCATATGGGACTTATGGGTTCGGGGCCTCGTCCGTTAATTGGAACAGAAGAACCTTCAGCAAAGGCGATTACGGTGATTGATATTAACTTTGACTCCCCAGAATTAACCACATATACCACCTACGACATGAAAACCTTAGAGCTTATTGAATACAAACAGCTGCCAAGGTTTTTGACAGGACATAACGGTATAGTTTTACGCCGAGACGTAGAATATCAAGATTTAAAAGCAGAAGAAAAAGCCGCGTGTGTAGAGAAACTAAACGAAAAACTTTGTGGGAATCAGTGAACAGTGAGCAGTGAGCAGTTATCAGTTACCAGCTATGAATTAATAATTCTTTCCCCATTCCCCCTGCAATACTTTGCACAAAAGTGAAGTACAAAATCATAGCAATAGTGTTACATTTGCGTAAATATTGTTGAGTAATAACGTACAAATAATATGCGTTTATGTTTGTTAAGTTATGAAAAAATTTAGTAGTCGGTAAGGTAGTATTAATAGTTGTATTTATTACCTTTAAAATTCCGATCTCTAAAAAGAACTGGAATTTGCTCCCGGCTTGTCTAATTTTTAGTGCATTACTTTTTTTTGCATGACAAGCTGCTGTCATAGCTATTTATCATTCAAAACAAATAATTGCCAAAAGCAGCAGATGAAATAGAGTTTTTCATGCTTGCCCAAGGAATTAAGCATCTACTTATATAAAAGTTAAAAAGCCTGCCGAGATATATAAAAACTGAAACAAGAGTAATTTTTAAGGTTATTCAATGGTTACTACTAATCCTCTAATTGAAGTTTATTGTACTCGTCCAAGTTGTCAAGACCCGATTAATACAATTCCTGAAAAAAATCTTTATACCAAACCGATTAAACAAAGATTTTGTGCAAACTGTGGAATGCCTCTGATTTTAGAAGGTTGCTTTGTAACGCTTAGGCCATTACTTCCAGAGATAGAAAGAGGTGGATTTGGCAGAACATTTTTAGGGAGAGATTTAAAGTTTCCAGATTTACCGTTAAGAGTTATCAAGCAACTACATCCAAAAGTTTCTCCTTCAGAGTGTCAATTAGCTGATATCGAAAGATTATTTCGCGCAGAAGCAAGCGTTTTAGGAAAACTAACACACTCACAAATCCCCCGTGCATGGGCTTTTGCACAATTAGAAGCACCTCCTGACCTCCAAGAATCTACTGGGCAATCTCATCAAATACCAACTTTTTTTTACTTGGTGCAAGACTTTATCGCAGGTCAGAATTTAGCCCAGGAATTAAACCAAAAAGGACAGTTTTCAGAAGCAGAAATAATCGAAATTCTAAAGCAACTTTTGGATGTCCTCAATTATGTTCATGGTGAAGGAGTAATCCATAGGGACATCAAACCTTCCAATATCATGCGAGCAACAAAATCTAATGCCCTTCATCTGATAGATTTTGGTGCAGTCAAACAAGTTGTAGTTACGGGGGTTCCCACAGCCCAATCAGTTGCGATCGGAACTCCAGATTTTGCTCCACCAGAACAAATGACTGGTAAACCTGTATCAGCTTCATCGGATTTATACTCTTTAGCTGCAACTTGCGTGTCTTTGCTTGCAGGTAAAGAAGCCCAAGAAATTCGCGAATATCATACCTGGAATTGGCGAAACTACGCTAATGTCAATTCTCAACTTGTAGATATTTTAGATAAAATGCTGTCCTATCAGCCAGAAGATAGGTATCAGTCAGCTCGTGAAGTTACATCTGCTCTTTCCAATCTTCAATCCCAACCTCCAGTAACTCAACCATCACCATCCCTCTACCCCCAACCTCAGCCAATACCACCGCATCTGTCGGGTATACCTATACCCAAGCCGGTTGCCACACCGACGGTTACTTCAGAACCAGATACTCCAAATAATCCTCTTCAGAAAAAAAATAAAAAACTGTTGTTGCTAGCAGGAGGTATCGGTGCATTATTAGTGGGTGCAACTGCCTTTGCAGTTATGACAAGTTCAGAGCCAGAATTACTTGCTGACAACTTTTTTAGTAGAGGAGAAGAATCTTTACTCAGAGAAAAAACAACCGATATCACATTATGCAAACAAGCTTTGGGAGAAAAACAAGAAGGTATGACAGCCTTCAAAAATCAAAGATATGAAAATGCCAAAAATAATTTTCAAACAGCGATAGATTTATTTAAACAAGCAACTAATCAATGTCCTGTTGACCCTGAAACGCTGATTTTTCTTAACAACGCCAAAGCAAATATTAAAGGTAATCCCGTCACAATTGCTGCTGCAATTCCCGGTAAAAATAAAGAGCGCAATACAAATATATCAGAACAAATATTACGAGGTGTTGCTTCAGTTCAAGAAACATTGAACAATCAAGATGGTATCGAAGGAAGATTATTACAAGTTGTTCTTGCTAGAGACGAAAATAATTCCGATCCAGATGTAGAAGATACAGCCCCCAAAGTAGCTAAGCAGTTAGCGAAGAATCAAATTCCGGGCGATCGCGCATTTAGCGGACAAATATTAGGAGTGGTTGGTCATTTTACCAGCGATGCCACTTTAGCAGCAGGCGAAGTATATGGAAAAGAAAAGTTAGTGGCTATTTCTCCCACAAGTACTGCTGTTAGAAAATCTCAACCTAGCGAAAAATCAAAATATAAATATGATTTGAGCAACTATGTTTTTCGTACAGCCCCTAACGATGCAGTTGCAGCAGCAGATTTAGTTGACTATGCGCGGCAAAATATTGGTTCTGGAAATGCAGCAGTTTTTTACGATTCAGGAAAATCCTATAGCACTTCTTTAAAAGAATCATTCGAGCAAAAATACGCTTCTTTAGGAAACGTCATAGAGTGCGATTTAGCTGATTCTGGAATTGATAATTGTCAGATAGATGAAAATATTAAATTATTAATGCTATCTATCGGTACGGAAGAAGCAACACAAGCTTCGTTAATTATTTCTAGATACAAGAATCAACCTTTATTAGGTGGAGATTCTCTTTATAACGCCGATAATGTATCATCCACATTTGGGGAGCAAGCTAAAAATTTAGTTCTTGCCGTACCAATTCATGTCGAACGTACCGAACCCACTTTTAGAAGCCAATCAGTAAAACTGTGGGGAACTCAATATGTAGGTTGGCGGGCTGCAACAGCTTATGATGCTACTCAAGCAATTGTGGCAGCATTAAAGAAAACGCAAAATAACCCCACTCGTCAAAGTTTGTACGATGAATTAAATAGCCCTTCTTTTTCTACACCTGGTGCTACGGGAGAGGTACAATTTAATAAATTTCATGATCGTCAAGTCGATCCACAAGACGATAATCAATTAGGGGTATTAGTGAAAGTACAGCAGAAATGTAAACCACAAGATAATCCGAAGTACCAATTTTGTTTGATAAATGAATAAATATAGAAGTGAGAGTTTCTCAAAGATTTCACGAAAAGTAGTTGCGTGCAAATGTAGATATTTATATTGATAGCATCAATCCTCAAAAACACTGCTGGAATTAGGAGTAGCAAAAATGAGCGAGAATGATGAATTTAAGCAATTTCTTCCCGATGAAGAATTTGAATCCGAACAGATTGTTTATTCCGTTTCTGTCAACGATGAACCTACTTATCAAGAAAAAATGCCCTCCGGGTACGACCCAATGGGTAGAATTGAATTAGAAGGAATAGCCTTTAGGGGTTTAGCGGCAGGAAAAATTTCTTGGTGGGTGTTGATAACAGGCTGGTTCATCTTTGGAATAGTCAGTTTTGCAATGTTGATTCCGGCGATCGCGCTATTAGCTTCTGAATTTACATCGGCTATGATTATGCTATTGCCAGCCTTACTTATTAGCTGCATTCCTTTAGTAGTATTGTGGCGAGGAACAGCTGCAAAGTTATCGGTTAAGAATCAAAGTAGAAGAATGTAACCCAATTGACTAAATTTAGCATTGATAGAGCAATTACCTATCGAAAGTCAGGTTTTGAAAATAGCGTAAGCAATTATAAATCTGTAAAGTTCGGTTTTTATTTATGACTTTATTCATGCTTCTAATAAAAATTTTATTCTCAACAATAACAACCTACATCTTCGCCACAATCATCGGCTAAATAACAAAGCGCTCGGAACCGTAAACCTATGACTTCCTCATACAATGGATTAAGTTTGCATAAGGGTGGAATGCGTACAATAGTACGACCAAATAAACAAATATCTCGCTCAAAAGGGCACTGCGTGGGAATCATCCGGCAGATAAAATGGGCTAGCGCAACATTGTTAATCTCAAGGTTATTTAGCCACTGACGTATAGGATATAACCCATCGAACCAAAGCACTTGAGTTTTGATTGAATTCAAAGTTGTTTGAGGAGTACGTCTGATTAGGTTTAACATTGCTATATCCAAATGTGTCTGACTAAAAAGCTATATTTGTAGTTTAGGCATAATCTATTCAAATGTAAATACTAGATAAATATAAAAAAAAATTATAGCCTATAAGCTCAGCTTAACTATGTTTTTGTGTACATAGTCTGAACTTATAATATTCAGTTCTTAAGATGTAGGTTGGGTTAAAGGCGCACAAATAATTTGATGGTTTATGAAGAGTACAGACGTGCTGTAAACCAACATGAAAATTTTAGAATGTAGGTTGGGTTAAAGGCGCACGAATAATTTAATAGTTTACGAAAAGTACACACGCGCCGTAACCCAACATCAAAGTTTGGGTTTTTAGTAGATATCTATTAAATTAGCTCTACTTAAATTAGAATGTAGGTTGGGTTAAAGGCGCACGAATAATTTAATAGTTTACGAAAAGTACACACGCGCCGTAACCCAACATCAAAGTTTAGGTTTTTAGTAAATATCTATTAAATTAGCTCTACTTAAATTAGCTCCGCTTAAATGAATTGACTTTAAGTTTATGTCAGCTAGTTTAACGTCAGTGAAAACTCTTTCCCCAGCAGCATATCTTGTTTCAATTTCTTCTCTATTCATAGATTCCTGAAATATTCATTTTCATCAAGCTATCAAATATCTAAATATAGTAATCTAATAATACTCTGCTTTTCAATCATCTAATTAGTGAAAACTGATAGCATTTTCTACCGTCTTTTTCAAGAATTCCCCGATATATTCTTTGAATTAATTAGCAATCCTACCGCAACTGCTACGGGTTATCAATTCTCATCAGTTGAAATTAAGCAAACTGCTTTCCGAATAGATGGTGTATTTCTTCCAAACGAACCGCAAAAGCCCATTTATTTTGTCGAAGTTCAATTTCAACCTGACTCAGAAATTTACTCGCGGCTGTTTACAGAAATTAATCTATATCTACGTCAAAATCAACCAGAGAATGACTGGTTTGCTGCGGTTATTTATCCGACTCGTAGCATCGATACCGCACCAATCAAACATTACCGCGAATCCTTCGCATCTGGTAGAATCACCCGTATTTATTTAGATGAGTTGGGAGAAAATGCATCCCTACCGATTGGAATTGCTACGATAAAATTAGTTATAGAAAACGAAGACAAAGCTGTACAAGAAGCTAGGGAGTTAATTACTAGAACCAGCCAAGAAATTGAATCAGTAAAGCAAAAGCAACAATTATTACAAATAATTGAGACGATTCTGATTTATAAATTACCTAAAATGGATATCAAGGAGATACAAGAAATGTTTGAATTAAGCGATTTAAAGAAAACACGTGTATATCAGCAAGCGTTTGAAGAAGGAAAAATGGAAGGAAAAACGGAAGGAAAAACGGAAGGGGTACAAGAAGGAGAACGTATAGGAAAGCTACAAGCTGTAACACCAATGTTAGCTGCTGGTTTGACTGTGGAACAGATAGCGCAAGCTTTGGGTTTAACTGTTGATGAGGTGAGACAAGTAAGCCAAGAACAATCTGCTAAATAAATGAATTAAAAAATAATGTTAGGTTAACTGTCACGATAAAAAGGCGGAGCCTTCAAACATTGCTTCCCAGCCAAAGACTGGGAAGCAGGAATTGATAACTGATAATTGATCACTAAAAACGGGTGCGGCAGGACTCGAACCTGCGACCGACTGCTTAGAAGGCAGTTGCTCTATCCGGCTGAGCTACGCACCCAAACAAAGTTTAGCTAATGTATTATATCAGCGGTCTGAATAAAAAGCAATGAGGTCTTGGATTTTTTTGAATAAACCAGGATAAAATGTAATTTGATTGACTATAAAGTTACATAAAAATCCGGACACAAAGGATATAACTCAGGTATATTGTGTTGTCGTAAGTAAAAGCGTCAATTATTACAAAGACGGTTATTATATCTCCCGTATTTTAAAAGTGCCTCGCAGAGGAGTTATCTGAAAATTTTATGTTTATTTTGAAACGGCAAGACGTTGAAATATCTAGTATTGTACATCCTAAGCGCGACCAACAGGTTCCCGTTCTTCATTATCAAGGACAAACGTTTCGGTTGATTAGCTTATTTAAAGCTAGCCAAGAGGAAGAAGCTAGAGCTTTGTGGCGAGAGTTGACGGATAACCGAGGCAAAGCCTGCGTATTGTTAGAGGAAGAAGAACGTTTCAGTGTTTGGGGAAAAATTCGTTTAGACCAGTTTGAGAGTGAAGCGAGCAATCAAGGTAATAATAAAATTTTGACTGTTGCCTGTATTTTGCTGTTGCAAGCGGTGTATATGGATATTGAAGAACTTCTTGGCGCAAAACAAGCGAGTTCATTTAAAAAAGAAATTTCAACCATCTTGAATCAATGGCAATTCCCTGCTGCTTCTTCACCTAATGCTATTGACTACTTATTGAGTATAAATCCGATAGAACCGATTGAAATTCCTTTCTGGCAAGAAGATTATGTAACTGTATTTCTGGAAGATTTACACAGATTAGGTAAAGCATTTTTTGGTAGTTCCGATTTTGCCCATCAGGTAATGGATACTTTACACGATATGTCCGTGCCGGAAAGAACCGTATTTATTAATTGGCTAAAAGAATCTTCTCTGAGTAAACTGTGGCATTAGCACATAAGGATTTTTATGCAGTTAAGATTGTGTAGGTTTGTGATGTTGAATACATCCCTACTAAAGTCGGGTTTATTTTACGTACACAATCTATAAGCAAATTATGAAGCTAAATGCATAAACACGGTAAATTATAAATGAGTAGCATTTACAAGAAGTCCGACGGTTCAAAATCGTGGTTTAACACTCAGAACATTATCCTGGCTAATATTGCTTGGGGTGTTTTAGCACTGCTGTACTTTTTACTTTTTAGCGCTGAAGTTCCAGGTGCAGATGGTGAACTAAAACGTGCGAGCTGGTATATTACCGGAACAAATATTTTTGAAGCGTTAGCTTACTTGGGTGCGGGAATTTTGTGTTTAAGAAACTGGCGCAGTCGCCAAATTGTCAGCGGCAGAAATGTATGGCTGCTATTTGGTATAGGTATGCTGTCTTATTGTTTAGGAGGGATAATTTTTGGCTATCTAGAAATCATCTTAAAAATAGACCCATTTCCCTCAGTTGGCGATATATTTTTTGTGGTGACTTATTTGTTGGTAGGCATCGGCATGGTTTTAGCGGTAGCTTCAAGGCGAATCAATTTAGAAGGTTGGCAGTGGATAATTGTATTGGCGATCGCCGCCTTTGGTAGCGCTTTGGCATGGTTAATTAGTCAGCCAGATCAATTGAGTGCCGCTGGAGCCGAAGGAGCATCCCAACTAAAAGACATCTTAAACTGGTTTTACGTAGTCAGCGACGTATTACTATTAATTATTGCTACGAGTCTGCTACTTGCTTTTTGGGGTGGACGCGCTTCTTTGCCTTGGCGAATGATTGCAGTAGCAACGTTTTCGCTTTACATTGCAGATATATGGTTTAAATGGGCAGAGAATAGAGTACCTAATTATGAAAGTGGAGGCGTATTAGAAGTGGGTTGGGTATTGAGTGGAGTTTTATTCGGTATGGGCGCAGCCCTCGAACATGAAACTTCATCAAATCGTTCGCGACGAGAACGCGGACGCAAACGAACTTAAAAAAACAACGTTGGGGGTCTACATCCATTGTGAGAAAACTAACAGAATCCGACAAGAAAGAAATTCTCAAGTTGTATCGAGAAAGTGCCGAAACTACTTCGACTTTGGCAGAGCGCTATGGTGTAAGCAATTCGACTATCAGCCGCTTACTCAAAAGTACTTTGCCCGAAGATGAGTACGAATACTTGGTTTCTTTAAAGCGTGCGGCTAGAACTCCTGAAGGCAGGGCACAAGTTAGCTACGAGAATATTCCTTCTTTTGATGATGAAGCACAAGTTGAAGAGAAGGAAACAATATCGCGTACTTCTAAGCCTAAAATCAAGGAAGAAAGCGTCCAAGAAGACGATGAACAAGACGAACAAGACGAACAAGATGAAAGAGTTGTCAAAAAACAACCCATATTAAGGAAGGTAACAAAAACAACCGAAGCTCCTAGAAGGGTAAAAAGACGTTCTTCTGCACCAACTTCTGCATCAACTCCAGTTCCTTCTCAAAAGCCTTTCCCAGTTGCCGAACAATTGGAACTACTTGAAGAACATGAGAAGGAAGTTAAAAGTATCCCCAGTCCTCCCCAACTCAAGAGTATTCCCAGCCCGATACTAGATAATGAACGTACTGAAGCCAAAGTCATAGCGGAAATGTTTGGTGAGGAAATCGATGATTCCGATGACTTGGAAGATTTAGACGATTTACTCGAAGACGATTTTGATGACGATGATGACGACGACGACGAGGAAGAAGATGATTTCGAGCAACCTACACGCTTTGTTCCTAGAAGAAGGTCAAACGAACCTTTAGTTCGAGTTCTACCGCTATCAGCAGCAGCTTTACCTAGAACCTGCTACATAGTCATTGATAGAGCCGCAGAACTAATTACTCGTCCGCTCAGGGATTTTAGCGACTTAGGAGAAATCCCCAGTCCAGAAACCCAGGAAACAACTTTACCCGTATTCGACAACCATCGAGTCGCAAAACGCTTTTCCTCAAAACGCGATCGCGTAATCAAAGTACCCGATAGCAAAGTGTTACACAAGGCTCGTTATCAATTGCAAGCCAAAGGTATCACCCGATTGTTAATTGATGGGCAAGTATATTCATTATCCCCTGTTTAATTAACTATCATAAGCTCCGCTCGGAAAAACGCAATTCTATGTTAGGCATTTTCCCTTGCCATAGCGATTTAGTTGATTCGTAATTAGTAATCCCGGAATTAGCAATATCGGCTACGGATTATTTCAGCCATAGTGTCCATCTACTTTTTTCTAATCTTATGGATAACTTTACCGACTACGGTATAGTATTGGTAACAACTGGTTCTCAAGAAGAAGCTCTTAAAATTGCCAATGTTTTAGTAGAGTCTAAACTCGCTGCTTGCGTCAGTTTCAGCCCCATAAACTCAATTTACACTTGGCAAGGGAAAGTTAACAATGACCAAGAATGGCAACTTTTTATTAAAACCGATTTAACTAGATTTCCCACTTTAGAAGCAAAAATCCTCGAACTTCACTCCTATGAAGTACCCGAAATTATTGCCATACCCATTCTCCAAGGTTATCAACCTTACTTACAGTGGATTGCACAGCAGGTCAGTTGACAGTTATCAGTTATCGGTGAAGAGTGACTAAAATTGTAGGGCAGGCAAAAAGAAAGCAGTGTGGATATTCCTCCTGCTTTATTGCCGTTGTGTTGCTTGCTGGGCACAACGCACCGATAAAATTTAACTCCTAACTACTAACTCCTAACTATTAACTCCCAAAAACCGCTGCATCGAAACGCTTGGCCAAATCCACAATGTCTTGTTTGCGGGCAATTTGTTCGATCCATTCTTTAGGGATATTTTCAATACCATAATAAATTCCTGCTAAACCACCCGTAACCGCTGCTGTGGTATCGGTGTCTCCGCCTAAATTTACTGCTTTTAATACAGATCCGGCATAAGACGAACTATTTAATAGGCACCATAAAGACGCTTCAAGAGTATGTATTACGTAACCGCTAGATTGAATCTCGTCTACAGGTAATTTAGCAATTTCTCCGCTAAAGACTCGATCAAAATGCGAGATTTCACCAGCATATTCAGACGCTGAATAAATTGTTTGTATCTTTTCTAATCCCTTTTCATAAGTTGATTGCAGTTTCTCACCTTCTAACAACGAGACTGCAATGCTTACATAAATCCCGCAAGCCATCTGCGATCTAAGATGCGCGTGAGTAATGCAAGAAACTTGATGTGTACGAGAAATTAGTTCTGGAAAAGCCCATTTTTTGAAACAATAAGCCATAGGCAAAATTCTCATTAAAGAACCATTGCCATTACTGTTTTCGCTTTTACCACCAGCTTGTATGGGTGGAACACCTCTTTGAAAATCAGCGATCGCCAAAAATGTCGTGTTGCCAATATCAAAAACTTCCCCCGTCGCCGTCCAATAATTTTCGTGATACCAGCGATAAAAAGAGTTAGCAATATCATCTAGCGAAAATCCCTTACAAAGAGATTCAGCTAAACAAAAAGTTAAGGAACTGTCATCAGAGAAAGTTCCAGCAGGCACATCCCAGGTTCCATAGCCCAACATTGATGTTACCGGAGATTTAATTTGATCTAGACTCGTAAATTCTACAGGTACTCCCAATGCATCGCCTATAGATAAACCGAGTAAACCAGATTCTGATTTTTTCATAGTTTTATTTTAATCAAACACAACTAAAGCAAGACAATAAATAATTTCGTTAATTTGAACTTGCATTTCTAAGTGCAAATTCTGAGGTGTATAGCAAAAAAAGTTAATAATATAACAATACACGCTTGTGACTGTGAATGTGGTTTGTCCCGCATTTGTCACTGTTGCTGATTGTTGGGAAGATGTAAACACCCCTCAAGGGGTGTTTTTTATAAGTTTTTTCTCAATATTTTTAATTCTTTTTTTAAATATTTATTAAATCAAATAGATCAATTTCTATAAGTATTCAAAAAGGTTTTTTACTAATGATCTTTTTTAACCACAAATTAGCTGCGGTTAGTTCTTTTGTGAGTATTTCTGCGATAAATATATTTTTTCCTCAACCTGCACTTTCAGCAATTTCCTGTGAAGCAAGTACCATAAATCGCCATGCAAATGGTTCTTTACAATATTGCGTATTAGCAAGAGACACTAAAATTACCATCAGCAATTATCGAACAGGCAGGTCTACTTTTCCTTGCAAAGCTCAGAAGTATATAATGTTCGCAGAAAAGTCAGAGTTTCAAACCTGTACGCTTTCTGAAGATATTAAAATAATAGAAAATAATTCCGTGCGAACTTGTCCAAAAGATTATATCGTGTCGGTTTCAACTTCAAATGATGGTAAGGATTTATCTATAAGATGTAGCCGTTATTAACTACAATATTTGTATATTCAAAAATATTTTATAAATTTGTAGTGCCTGCATTAGTTAAACTAAGCAGGTATTCTTTTATATTATATTTACAGATAAGAGAGTGAGTCGAATTGTTTTAACTACCATTGGTTCTCTAGGTGATTTGCATCCTAATATTGCGATCGCGCTTGAATTACGAAAACGCGGTCATGATGTGGTGTTTGCGACACACAAAGAGTATCGAGAAAAAATTGAAGCTTTGGAATTTGAATTTCAGCGAATGCGCCCTGATAACACTGCTTTGAGTGATTCTCAAGAGATGGCGCGGATGATGGATTTGAAAACTGGTTCAGAATATATCATCCGTAATTGGGTTTGTGCTAATTTACGTCAAACTTACACGGATTTGATCAATATAGCCAAAGATGCAGACTTGATTATTGCAGGTGAAGGAGTCGTAGCGGCTCGGTTAGTTGCAGAAAAATTGGGGATTCGTTGGGCTTTAGCTCTTCTCTCACCTCTTTCCTTTTTCTCTGCTTATGACCCATCAATTATTCCTGTGTTTCCATTTTTAACTAAACTAGGCAGGTTTAGTCCTGTTGTTTACCGAGCCATTATTAAGTTGGTAAAAGTAATGACTAAACCTTTGACACAACCCGTTCATCAACTTCGACGTGAACTCGGATTACCAACTCTTGCTGGCAATCCCTTCATCGATGACAAGTATTCTCCCTATCTTGTGCTAGCCATGTTCTCGTCAGTGTTAGCAAAAATTCAACCCGATTGGGCAGAAAATACGGTAGTTGCAGGTTTCACATTTTATGATGGAACCCAAGGTGGAGCAGAACTAACTCCAGAACTAAAGCAGTTTTTAGATGCGGGTGAACCACCGATTATTTTTACACTTGGCTCATCTGCTGTAATGGATGCTGGCAACTTTTATCAGGAAAGCATTGAAGCAGTGAAACAGTTAAACCGTCGCGCTGTTTTATTAATTGGTAAAAATCCGGTTCCAAAAAACCTTTCAAAAGAAATTATTGCAGTAAGTTATGCACCGTATTCTCAAATTTTTCAGAAAGCTTGTGCGATTGTTGATCAAGGTGGTATTGGTACGACGGCTCAAGCCTTACGAGCCGGTCGTCCAACGCTTGTGATGCCCTACAGTCACGATCAACCAGACAATGCCGCACGAGTCGAACGGTTAGGAACTTCTCGTACTATTCCACGCCAGCAATATAAAGCAAAACGGGTAGTGAAAAAGTTAAAAGCTTTATTGGAAAATCCCGACTATGCAGCAAGAGCAATAGAAATTGGACGCATAATTCAAGCAGAAGATGGTGTTGGTGTTGCTTGTGATGCCATTGAAAAACAGCTTGAAATAATTTGAATTACCCCAGATAAGATGGTAGCTTGCCAGGTAAAATAAATTCATTGATAGATTAATTAACTTGGCAGTTAAACCATTATGTTCTCAACAGATGATTTCGCACGCTACACTCAATGGTCGGGTATTGCCACATTAATATTTGCTTTTATTACACTCTTAGGCTTTATTTTTAAATGGGGTATTCGTTTCCGCTTGGCGGGTGCGACGGGATTTATGCTGGTACTAACGGGGGGTTTATTCCCTCTCTCTCTCACCCCTTTAACGCGCACCGTGATTCCGGGTGCGGTTCATTATAAACTAGTATTTGATAATGGATCGTCGCAAGCTGTAATTGCTACCCCACCCCAAATCACCTCTTCAGAATTAGATGCAACTTTACGACAAGCTGCTAGCGATTTATTTTCCTACGGTAGATTAGGCACCCGACAAGATAATCAATTAACTATTCGCGCTCGCAGTATAGTACATCCCGAACCCGGACTTTCTGTTCCTCTGTATTTAGGACAAGTTAAGCGTTCCCTTTCAGATCGCGATGATAGCGGAATGCAAATTGATATTTACGAAGATAACTTAGAGAAATTATCAACTTTTGAAAGTTAGGAGTTAGAAGTTGGGAGTTAGGAGTTATAAGATGAAACTCTTAACTGTTCACTGTTTACTGATTTCAGCGACGAATTTGGTTTAGAGCATTCCAAGTATCATCATTGATGATTCCAGTTATTGCTACTTTGCTCCGACGTTGAAAGCTTTGCACTGCTGATTCCATAACCCAACCGAAATCACCGTCTACATATCCGATGTAATCGGAAGTTGTTTTGAGGATGCGCTGTGCTTTCATTACCATTTCTCCTTTGCTACCTTTTCTTAGTTCTGGCAATGCGATCGGTTCGTTTTTATTCACTTGAGAAGGTAAGTTATTGCTTGCAGCGTCCTCTTCGACAGAAAAAACTCTTTGTTGAAAAGTTTTAACCTTACCATTTTTACCTATTTGTTGAGAATTATTATTAAATGTTTCCATATGATTACCTTAATTATTTATTGAAGAGTTTTCTTACCTATATTCTTTTATCGTTGAAACTCCGCAAAATTACTAATTTTTTTCAAATTCTTTGCACTAAGTGCATCATGTAGCTGTGGTTACTGGTAAATATACTATCTCTATGTTAGTTGATTTATGCTGATTATTCGATCAGCTAAGTATTTATTCGTTGACAATAATACTTAAGGTAGACATTATACAGTCTAAAATGTAATATAGCTGACATATAGACTTATAAGTTTTAAATCTACATCTAACGATACAATTATTATTCTTAGGTAAAATAACTTAGTAAGCTAAACGATTTCTCAATTCCGAAAAAATTTTCTATATTTTGGTGCTAATTAAATAAGTTATATGTTTAATCAATCGAAAAACACTTTGAAGGCGGAATCCAATTCCTTATTAACTCTTGCGGTAGCTCCAGCAAAAGTAATTCGCGGTTGCCAAATCCACAATCAAGCTGTTGATGCTATCGGACGCTTGGGGAATCGTCCCTTGATTGTTGGTGGCGTTACTTATAAGCCGTTTAGCTCCCCTAATCGTACTGTAAATATTGCTCAAAAGTATCTGGAATTGCTGAAATCTCGCAGGTTAGATTTTATTGAAAAGAGTTATGCTCCCGATTGTAGTGAAAGCAGTTTAGAGCTTTTACTAAACACGGCAAAAGTCCATGAAGCTGATGTAATTATCGGTATTGGTGGTGGTAAAGCCCTTGATACGGCGAAATTATTAGCCTATCAATTACAAATACCAGTAGTTACAATCCCGACTTCGGCGGCGACTTGTGCGGCTTGGACTGCGCTTTCTAACGTGTATTCTGATGAAGGGGCGTTTCTATATGATGTGACTTTAGATAACTGCCCTGACTTGCTGATATTGGATTACGATTTAATTCAAACAGCGCCCCAAAGTACATTAGTTGCCGGAATTGGTGATGCGATCGCCAAGTGGTACGAAGCATCGGTAAGCAGCGGACATTCCGAACAAACTTTAATTATTGCAGCAGTTCAACAAGCCAGGGTTTTACGCGATATTTTATTGCAAAAATCGGCTGCGGCTTTGCAATCTCCCGGTAGCGAAGTTTGGCGAGAAGTTGTAGACGCTACGGTGTTACTTGCTGGAGTCGTTGGTGGAATTGGCGGCGCACAATGTCGTACTGTTGCCGCTCATGCGGTGCATAATGGTTTAACTCATGTTTGCGGACGCGGTAGCATTCATGGCGAAAAAGTTGCTTACGGTATTTTGGTACAGTTGCGTTTGGAAGAAATGCTACAGGGGAACCAGTTAGCTGCTGCTGCCAGACAACAATTGCTCAAATTTTACGCAGAAATCGGATTACCTCAAAAACTGGATGATTTAGGTTTGGGTAATATAACTCTCAAACAGTTGCAAAAATCAGCAGAATTTGCGCTACAGCCCAACTCAGATATTCATAGATTACCGTTTAAAGTTGCTCTCGAACAGTTGATGGCAGCGATGGTTTCGACTACAGCGCCAGTAGAAGCAAGTGGAATTTCCAATGGTTTAAATTCTGCGAGCAATCAAACCAAGAAGTTTTCTGGCTCTAAAAGCGATAATAAACTGTGAACTACCCAACACCGACCCTATCGGGTACGGTGTGGGCTTCCCAATTCATCGGTAAAGAAAATATATTTTCAGGAAAATACCTTTTTTCACAAGTAATAAGTAGTAAGTAAGAAGTAAGAAGTAATACCTCTTCTTAAAAGGTAGAGGATTCAAATAATGATAAATTTGGTTTTTATTCGTCTTTAAAAGACGAGGCTTTATACCATCCGCACGGGCTAAAATTATTACTTTTTACTTTTTACTTCTTACTTCGCGACTTTTGCCCGAAGGGCTTCGGTAAAAATAGATTTTTATCTATTCAAGTCAGAAGATTCTCAGTTTACTGGTGGGATGACAGCAGTTAGGTACACACTATGGTTTTGACACAATTTGTGGTAATGAAACAGAAACCTGAGTCGTGAGTCTTAAGAATCCCCCAATAAATCGGGGGAGGATGTCAAGGCAGGTATATTGCTTGGGGGGCTGATTTCTTGGTAATGTAACAGTTCCAGGATATACGCAAAAATAAATTATCATGTAATTACCTTGCTTTTGCGTAGATCAAAAATTCAAGAGTTGATTTAAAAATGAGTTTAGATTGGATAATCCCAGCCCGAAGAATACAGAAGCTACCCGCTTATCCATTTGCTCGATTGGATGAATTGAAGACAAAAGCGCGGGAGCAAGGTTTGGATTTGATCGATCTGGGTATGGGAAACCCCGATGGTGCAACACCTTCGCCTATCGTTGATGCGGCGATAGAAGCTTTAAAAAATCCCGACAATCACGGTTATCCTCCTTTTGAAGGAACAGCCAATTTTCGTAATGCGATTACTACTTGGTACCATCGCCGTTATGGAGTTAATTTAGATCCCGATAGCGAAGCTTTACCGTTATTAGGTTCTAAAGAAGGATTGGGGCATTTGGCATTAGCTTACGTTAATCCTGGCGATTTGGTTTTAGTTCCTTCGCCGTCTTATCCAGTGCATTTTCGCGGCCCCGTAATTGCTGGTGGTGAAATTCACAGTTTAATTTTACAGCCAGAAAATGACTGGTTAATCGATCTAACAAAAATACCGGATACCGTAGCCCAAAGAGCAAAAATACTTTATTTTAATTATCCGAATAATCCTACTGCTGCGACTGCACCCCGCGAGTTTTTTGAAGAAATAGTTGCTTTTGCTCGAAAACATGAAATTTTGCTAGTACATGACTTGTGTTACGCGGAACTAGCATTTGATGGCTATCAACCTACAAGTTTATTAGAAATTCCCGGTGCGAAAGATATCGGCGTGGAATTTCACACCATGTCTAAAACCTATAATATGGCAGGTTGGCGCGTGGGTTTTGTAGTAGGCAACCGACACGTAATTCAAGGTTTACGAACGCTGAAAACAAATTTAGATTATGGTATTTTTTCAGCATTGCAAGCAGCAGCCCAAACTGCTTTACAGTTACCCGATAGTTATTTAGAGCAAGTTCAACAACGCTACTCTACCCGTCGCGATTTTCTGATCCAAGGTTTGACAGATTTGGGTTGGAATCTTTCTAAAACAAAAGCAACAATGTATTTGTGGATTCCTTCTCCTGTAGGCATGAATTCTACAGATTTTGCTTTAAAGTTATTGCAGCAAACAGGTGTAGTAGTTACTCCCGGCAATGCTTTTGGTACTGGAGGTGAAAATTATGTGCGTATTAGTCTGATTGCCGATACTAAACGTCTTGATGAAGCTTTGCATAGATTTAAACAAGCAGGTATTCGTTATGACTCCAAACCTGCACTTTTTAGTTCAAAATGAGTATAGTTGACTTTCAATTCAATATAAATTGATGCAATCCACTCCTACTACGGTTCCAGATAGTATTATTTCTGGCTTTCATGCTTTATCCGAACCATTACGGGTTAAAGTATTGCAACTACTAAAAAATCGTGAAATCTGTGTTTGTGATTTATGCGATATTTTAGATGTCAGTCAATCCAAACTGTCTTTCCATCTGAAAACCCTTAAAGAAGCTAATCTAGTTTGCGCTCGTCAAGAAGGGCGCTGGATTTATTACAGCCTTAATCAACCTCAGTTTCAAGTACTACAGCAATATTTAACAGAATATACTAGTAATACAATTGTACCTGCGTCTTGCTGTGAAGATTCCTAATAATTGTAATATTTTTGATAAAGAATAATTTTTTGATGATTGAGCTTAAAATACAGGTGCGAAATGGGACGCGGTGCTACGTTTATAAATTGTGCATAGGTAACATCAGAGTTCTGTTAGACTCCTGTATTTATAACTAGTTTCCTCTTCCTAAATATATAAATTCTATATAAAAAAGCATATTTCTCATATTTAGGCTTTCTTACTCACGGGTGATGGAGAAAAGCCTTTTTATTATTTAAATAAGAACATAAGCGAAAACTTGAAACTCAGTCGGCATTTAGATTGCCAGTTAAAGATATAGGAATCAAAATTAAGTCTTCCCTAACTGGGAATTTATCAATAAATGCTAATTAATTTTAGTGTAGAAAAATGCTTATTATAGTTTCGCTGCTTGCGATTTGTAGCGATCGCCTCAAATCGCGCTTGTAGAAAATTTTCAAAACACAAATGTTTTACCATAAAAAGCGTCTCCAGTATTTCACGCCACCGGAGCATCCAGATGCAGTATATGCCAAGAAACTCCAAGAATTAATTGGTGGTCCTTTCGGGGAAATGACTGTAATGATGCAGTACCTATTTCAAGGTTGGAATTGCCGAGGTCCGGCCAAATATAAGGATATGCTGTTAGATATCGGTACCGAAGAAATTGGACACATTGAGATGGTTGCCGGTTTGATAGCCCATCTTCTCGATAACGCTCCCTTAGAAGCTCAACAAGAAGCTGTCAAAGATCCGATTGTTGGTGCAGTCATGGGTGGAAGCAAAGCCGAAGATGTCATTATGGCTAACGCGATGAACCCGCAACACGCCATTGTATCTGGCTTAGGTGCAATGCCAGCCGATAGCGTGGGCTATCCTTGGAACGGTCGTTTCATTATTGCCAGCGGTAATTTAATGGCAGACTTTATGTCTAACGTTCAAGCCGAATCACAAGGACGTTTGCAAGCCGTGCGGCTGTATGAAATGTCCAACGATCCTGGTGTCAAAGATACTTTAAGCTACATGATAGCCCGCGACACAATGCACCAAAATCAGTGGCTGGCTGCAATAGAAGATTTAAAAGACTCTGGACTAGAAGACTTTCCCATTCCTAGTTCATTCCCTCAAGAAAAAGAGAAGCAATCAGCATCTTACGAATACTGGGATTTATCCGAAGGTAACGAAAGCGCAGAAGGGCGCTGGGCTAAAGGTTCATCAATGGACGGTAAAGGAGAATTTAAATACCTGAAAAATCCTCAACCTCAAGGGCCAGAACTCGAAGCACCTCAACCCGATCCAAGATTGCACGGTACACCTAAAAGTAGGTAGTACTAATATTTTATAATTTCTACGGATTATAGAGACGTGATAATATCATCACGTCTCTATATTTTTTTTAATACTATTACTGATTACCGATCAAAAGTAATGGAGGAGGTAAAGTAATCCTAATCATAAATAGAGTGTTCCAGATACTAATATTTCCCTCAACCTCCTTTTCAAAGAGTCTTCGTGTAAACTGTAACCTAAAAATCAATCTTTTTAAATTACTACTTACTTGACATATCAACTTTTTTTGAAATAATCTATTTATGTAAAGTTTGTTATAAATTTGGGGCGCTAATTTGCCAGTAAAGCCTATGCATACAAGTGTTAAGCAGCATTCGCGACTACAGTTATTGGGCAGCATTTGTAAAAGAGAGGCGATCGCCGAGGGTATCGGTACCTTTACTTTGGTGTTTGCCGGTACCGGAGCAGTAATGGTAAATGCTGTTAGCGATGGTAGCTTAACGCATTTAGGTGTTAGTTTTGTCTTCGGTGCAGTTGTTGCAGCAATGATTTATTGTTTAGGGCATATTAGCGGCGCACACTTAAATCCAGCGGTAACGTTAGCATTTTGGACTAGTGGTTTTTTTCCAAAACGCTTAGTCGCGCCGTATATTTTAGCACAGTTGATTGGCGCAGTATCAGCTTCAGCTTTACTCTTAATTAGCTTCGGAAAGGTTGCAAATTTAGGCGCAACTTTGCCTTTGAATGACAATTGGTTGCAATCTTTGGTGTTAGAGTTGGTTCTCACCTTCATTTTGATGTTCGTTATTTTCGGTTCTGGACTTGATAGACGCGCACCCGTAGGTTTTGCAGGATTAGCAATTGGATTAACGGTAGCTTTAGAAGCGACTTTTATGGGACCGATAACAGGTGCAAGTATGAATCCGGCACGTTCTTTCGGTCCTGCTTTGATGGTCGGAATTTGGCAACATCATTGGCTTTATTGGTTAGCGCCAATTATGGGAGCGCAGTTAGCAGTTGTTGTTTATCGACATCTTTCTTACGGATTTCGGGATCTTAAGTAATTGGTAATTGATAATTGATCATTGGTAATTAATTACATGACAAACTTCGACCATAAACCAAGAATATTGTTTTTATATGGTTCGTTGCGAGAGCGTTCCTACAGTCGTTTGTTAGCAGAAGAAGCAGCGCGAATTATTGAAGGATTCGGTGCAGAAGTAAAATTTTTCGATCCCCGTGAATTACCGATTCGGGGTAGCGTACCGGAGACTCATTTCAAAGTTCAGGAATTGCAAGAATTGAGTAAATGGTCGGAAGGGCAAGTTTGGTCGTCTCCAGAAATGCACGGTAATCTGACTGGAATTATCAAAAACCAGATTGACTGGATTCCTTTGAGTATAGGATCGGTTAGACCGACACAAGGAAGAACTTTAGCGGTAATGCAGGTAAGCGGTGGTTCTCAGTCTTTCAATGCCGTTAATTCAATGAGACTTTTAGGGCGTTGGATGCGGATGTTTACAATTCCCAATCAATCTTCTGTTGCTAAAGCTTACCAAGAGTTTAATGAAGATGGAACTATGAAAGATTCACCTTATCGGGATAGGGTAATTGATGTTATGGAAGAATTGTATAAATTTACCATGCTGTTACGGGATCAAGTTGATTATCTTACAGATCGTCATAGCGAACGAAAACAAAAGATTGGTAATGGGTAATTGGTGAACTACTGCGTTGCGGAGGTTCCCTCCGTTGTAGCAAGTAGTGAACCCGAAGGGTAATTTCATATTTGTTATTAGGGGAATAAAAATCAAAAAAGTAATGTTTGTTTGTAAAAAGAATTCTCGCCGTTCTCAAATGGCTGAAGCATTTGCTCGTAAATTAGGAGAAGGTAAAATTGGTGTTACCAGTTCGGGTTTAGAAGCGAGTTTTGTAGATCCCAAAACTGTCGAAATCATGTCCGAGATTGGGATGAATATCAGCAACCAACAATCGAAAGCTTTGAGTGAATTTAATCCTGAAGACTACGATGCTGTAATATCTTTATGCGGTTGTGGAGTAAATTTACCACCAGAATGGTTAACAAGAGAAGTATTTGAAGATTGGCAATTAGAAGATCCAGAAGGTGGAGAGATCGAGACATATCGCCGCATCCGCGAACAAGTAAAAGAAAGAGTAATTAAATTGATAGATGAATTGAGTTAGTTTTAAATAGGGTATTCGGCATAGGGCATGGGGCATAGTAAATAGTGAAGAAATAGCGAGTAGTTTTTCTTCTTCTTGTCTTCTGATCTCCGAATCTCCCCATCTTATTTAAAAAGGTGAAATCAGCAATCCAATTCCACCTATATAAAGAAGTAAAATTAAAACACTTTCAAAACCAATATTTGCAAAACCGTATTTCTCGCGCTGAAGAAGTCCTAATAACAATATTCCCGTCATCAAAATTGCTAAGGAAATAACGAAAACCTGTTTATCAGAAATAACAGCATAAATAGAACCACTACGAAAGGCAATATCAGAAAAAGCTAACAAGAGTATATCAAAACAATTACCGCCAATAATACCGCCTACAGCTAAAGTCAATGCTCCTTGTCTTACCGCTGCTAAAGTAACTACAAGCTCCGGTAAAGATGTTGATAATGCTGTAAATAAACCACCAACTAAAGATTCCGATAATCCAGTTTCAATTGCTATAAATACACCAGTTTGAGCAATTAAATAGCCAGCTAAAGCTAAAATTACTGCATAAAATAAAAACTCTAACCAAAGTCTTGTTAAGTTGACGTTAATATCTGTTATTTCTGCTGGTTCATCTTCTATGGTTTTTTCCGTGTATCGCGGTTTCCACATCGGTTTTTCTTCTGACTGGGAAACCAAACGCAAACCAAATAGATAAGCTCCAATAATAGCAAGACTTGCTGGATGAATTCCCCAAACACTTACTTGTGGAGTAGAAGTAGCAAGTAAAGGAATTGCCAACAAAGACATCAGCAAAGTTCCCTGGATTAAATTGGCAATCGAAGCAGCAGCGTGTTCCAAATTAGCTTTGCGATAGAATATATCGGCAACTGCTAAAAACGCCGTTTGTGCGACAATACCTCCAACCGCGTTACTAACAGCTAATTCGGCATGGCCTCCATAAGCAGCAGTTACAGAGGTGACAATCCCCGCCAAAGAAGTGCTACCACCAAGAAAAACAGCACCAACTACAGCCTCTCCCCAACCAGTAGCATCCGCCAATTGATCGGCAACCTTACACATTCTGGTACCCACCAAGCCAATTACAATTGCCGCGATCGCAAATAACGTAATACCAATTGGCAGAGATTGAATCACTATATATTCTCCAGCAGACAATTTGAGCGTAAATGTTTTGTCTACCCAGACTAGCAAACTAATTTAATTAATGTATCCTCTTGATGTTTCTAACTAATGGTAGTTGTAATTAGTTTAAATCTAAGATTTTTATCTGGCGACTAGAAGTCGCAGCTACATAGGCAAAACCCACCTCCGTGGGTTTAAAATATCTATACTTTATTCAAAAATAATTTAACTGATAACTGATAACTGCTCACTGCTCACTGTTCAAAAACGTATTTTTGAGCAACTTTCCAGTACCGAGAAAACCTTTTTAGGTCGATAAAACCGTCGTATTCAAAAAATGGTTCGACTTCAAATACTTCTAATTCTTTTGAACCTTCAATTTCACTGCAAATACTATCAAAACGCGGGCTTGGACTCTCTGTAGTAGCAACTTTATTAGCATTATGTTCTTTTGCAAAAGCTAAAACTTCCTTGGCAACATCACCGCGACGAATGACGACGGGTAATTCTAATAAGCATTCGTAAATAAAAGTGATGCGCTTAAGGCTGATTTGCCATTCTTCTAATAAAGCATCATCCCAAACCCAGATAGCGGGAGTATCCGGGTATTCATCAAGTGCGGGGTTTTTGGGACTCAGACAGTCACCGTGTACCCAGATAATTCGGTTAGTCATAGAATTTTAACAACGGATGCGTTTTTTTAGATTTTGGATTGTGAATTAGTTAAAAGTCAATATTAGGATAGAGACAAAGCAAATGATTCACATCTGCTGATAACTGAAAATTGAAAATTGATAACTGGTAATTGATTATGACAGCTACATCCACGATTGTTAATGTACCGCCTCTTGAAAATGGCGATCGCCTGACTCGATATGAATTTGAACGTCGCTACCAAGCCATGATACAGATTAAGAAAGCAGAATTAATCGAAGGAGTTGTTTACGTGGCTTCACCTGTACGTGCGACAAAACATGGTAGACCTCATGCTAGTATTATTGGTTGGTTAATAGCTTATAAAGCAGCGACACCTGAAGTTGATGTACAAGATAATGCTACTGTACGGTTAGATGCTGATAACGAACCCCAACCAGATGCTTTACTAAGAATAGAGCCAGAAGTAGGCGGTAATTCTCGTATCAGTGAAGATGATTATATCGAAGGTTCGCCAGAATTAATTGCAGAAATTGCTGCAAGCAGCGCTTCTTATGACCTCAATGATAAACTCAATGCTTACCGTCGTAACGGCGTTAAAGAATATATTGTTTGGCAAATGTATGAAAATCGTTTGAACTGGTTTATTTTAAAAGAAGGTCGTTATATTCCCTTAGAAGCAGATAAAACAGGTATAATTCGCAGCGAAGTTTTTCCGGGTTTATGGTTAGCTGTTGATGCTTTGTTAGAAGGTAATTTAGCTGAGGTTTTAACGTTTTTACAGCAAGGATTGCAGACTGACGAACATCAAAAGTTTGTTGAGAGATTGCAGCAAATTTGACTTGATTCTCATCCGTATAGGAACGCTAATCCTAGCTTAACAACATATAAGCAGTAATAATAGTAAAATTTTTAACATCAAATCATCTTAATATTACATTGCTTTTACTGCTATCTAAATATAAAAATAAGACTATTGCTTAATTGATGGTTAATAGAAAGCATTTTGCTGGCTTATTGTCCAAAAAAATCAGGAGTGTTAATTAATGCCATTAGAACTAGAAAAAAAGGTCATGACTGAAGAAGAAGTGACGAAGTTGTGGGAAGCATTCAAAGTCTTTGATGCGGATGGCAGCGGTGGTATATCAGCAGAAGAATTGGGGGAAGTAATGCGATCGCTAGGGCAAAGTCCCAGTAAAACCGAACTACGCGATCGGATCAAAGAAGTGGACGTTGATTTATCAGGCACTATTGATTTTGATGAATTCAAAACCCTGATGGTGTCAACGCAAGGCGATCGTAAAAGCCGTCTCAAGTTGGCATTTAGCGTGTTTGATGAGGACGGTAGCGGTCAGATTACCACAAACGAGCTGCACAACGTCATGAGTCAGTTTGGACTGACGGATGAAGAACTCTCGGAAATGATTAAAGAAGTCGATAGCGATGGCGATGCCTCAATTGACTTTGAAGAGTTTATGGAACTGGTTCCAGAAGAGTCAGAAATAACCACTGGCTATAAAGATTCACCCATTTCTTTTACCAGTTCGTCTGCAAATAAGACAGCTACCGTCACTTCAGACGTAGAGTTGGATACTGACACACCGATTGTTAAAACAACTACTTCCCCCAAACAGGAAAACAAGAGCGACAATGCAGAAGTAGCACGACTCAAAGAATTGCTCGCGCAACACCCCCAAGAGCAAAAACAACGCCCCACATCACGGTTGCAAATGCAGATTGGTTTGTTTAGGTTGATTCAGGGAGCCGCTTACCGTAGCTTCCGCGAGAGTTTCTCCGCCAATCATGAAACCCATCTGCGTGTAAGAGACTTGCCCTACAAAATTACAGACTTTGTGCAGTTTGTACAGAAAGCGATCGCACTTTACAAGGGGTTAGATATTGTAGAAAAAGCTTGCTACCCCTTGTTAGATGCAGTCGTTGAATCAATCGAAAAAGAGTACGCTCGACTGACTGAACGCATTAACAATTGGAACAGCATTGAAAAAACACCAGAGATGCTTGCGCGGGATAAAGCAATGCAGGAAGCACGCCGTAAA
This sequence comes from Calothrix sp. CCY 0018, assembly GCF_963920925.1. Lineage (NCBI taxonomy): Bacteria > Bacillati > Cyanobacteriota > Cyanophyceae > Nostocales > Calotrichaceae > Calothrix > Calothrix sp. CCY 0018. Next base: position 142,378 of record NZ_CAWUDI010000007.1, read on the forward strand.
TCCACTTCTGTGAAGGAGAAGTTTGCAGCTGGGGTTGAGTTCGCCATTACTTTGAAGAAAAAGCATTTCAGCTTTCGCGATATTGCTTCTGGCGTGCTTGCTATCAACGAACTCAACCGTCTGCGGCAGATGGAACTTAATGCAGAATTAGCTCCACCTCCCCCTAAATCAGCAGGCAATCCTAAAGATTATCTCAAGCAGTGGAATCGCGTTATCCTCGACTCGGCTTCAGAAGAAATAGACGGTGCAATGATGCCTGTAGCTTATTGGTATGAAGATTTCATGCCAAAATTACTAGCTGCTTTCAGTGTTAGCACTGCTGCTGATATCCAAAGCAATTCCGTACCTAATGAAGCGGCTTTGGCTCAGTGGTATGAAGATACTAAAACAGGGGGAGAATTTGACCGCTATGGCGCGGATGTGGCAGAGAACTTTTCTAAATGTACTCCCGAACAAAAGCTAGCAGTTAAGCAAGCATGGGGTTTGACGCATCACTACTTGAATGGCGTACAAAAACGGCGCGAGCGTCAAGACTTTGGGCGCGAGTCAGGAGCGCTTTCGCAATATGTAGCATTTATTGATGTTTATTTGGCACGTAGTGATATTAAGGATGCCGGAATGCGCGTTAGTTTTCCTTATTATATCGGCCCTGCGGTGTGGGGTTTCTTCCACACTACCCCTGAAATCTTGTGTACTAAACCACTTGAGGAGCAAAAAGCCCTGGTGGCAGTTTTCCAAGACTTCTTTAAACTATTTGCCACTATGTATCCCTGCCCCTACTGTCGTCACCACCTGAATATGTATGTGGTGCAGAACAAAGAAGTGGATATGTACCCGGTGGAGTATCTTTTATTAGGAAGAGATCCACAACTGAATAACTTTGAAGTGTCGATGGAGGCGAAGTTATCTACAGTTGTAGATGGTGACAGCTTGCGTTTATTTTTTTGGAAACTACATAACACCGTTTCCTCATCCATTGCTCGCTCTGAGGAGTGGTATCACAAAGATGAGAAAGCTTTTTACACTACCCGCTACTGGCCGAGTTTGGACTCCGAACTTGCACGCAGCAAAGCCCTCAAACACCTGAGCATCTCCGTCGATCGCTTGTACCGTCTTTATGGGATTCTAAAACCGGCATCGCGGTTGTCAGGGGTAAGAGCAACTCTGCAAAAGTTGTTGGATAAAGGCGATGAGTCAGGTATCATTGAGGCCTGTACCCTAGCCCAAGATTATATCAAAGAGTTAGAATCATCTGTCATCGAAGGACAATTTCTTCAGGAAACGTACAGCTTCGATCCAGAAATTGTTGATGAAACTCCCCACTTCACTCCGGAAGAGGAAGAGTTTGCTCGCAGTGGCGAATTTGTAGAAATCACATAAACCAATCAGAAGCAGTATCGATGTTTTCGGTACTGCTTAAGTGCTTAGGCAAAATTAATTAGATATTGTCATTGCGAGGAACGAAGCAATCACAAGGATTTCAAGGTTTCGGAATGTACAATTAATTTTGCACAACTACTTATCATATTGCTTATATTTTTTTACTGAGAAAGAAAACCTGTAAGCAGCAACGGAAGTATCAACAAGACAAATATAATAAATACCACAGTTCCAGGTTCGATTTTAATAGTATTTTTATCTTCTTCTTGGCTCATGTCACACCTTTGAGGGAAAATTAGGTATATAAACTCAGATTACCTTTATCGTAATCGTTTCTTAATCCCCCTATAGGTAGTAATGTCAATCCAAGTTTACGGTATTCCTAATTGCGGTACTTGCAAAAAAGCTTTCGCTTGGCTGCAAAATAACAACATCGAGTACGAATTTATTAATACTAAAGAAAATCCACCCAGTAAGGATATTATTGCCAACTGGGTAAAAGCTTTAAGCTCTAAACCGATGCGAAATACTTCAGGACAATCTTATCGAGCGTTAGGTGAGGAAAAGAAAAGTTGGACTGATGAGCAATGGATAGAAGCTTTTTCTCAAGATGCAATGCTGCTCAAACGTCCGTTATTTGTCAAAGATGGTAATGGTGTGTTGGTGGGATTTAGGGAAAAAGAAGAGGTGATAAAAGAAAAGTTGGAATTATATTAATTACAGGCGAATATAATTCGCGGCTACACAAGCAAAACCCGCCTGCGCGGGTTATAAATTATATAAATAAATTAGTCCACGGAGGTGGACTTTGCCTGTGTAGTAGCGGTTTAAACCGCCAGATACTTCTAAAACATCCTTTAAAAATTCAGCCAAAAAATCGAATTAACAAATAAATTGTGGCTGCAACTAACTGTAATATCGTCACCGGAATACTATATTTAAGAAATCCTTTAAATGAAATGCGTCTTCCGTACTGTTGGGCAATTCCTGCGGCGACAATATTAGAAGATGCTCCAACTAAAGTACCGTTTCCTCCTAAACTTGCACCAAACAGCATGGCATAAAATAAAGGTAATACGGATGGCGGTAATTGCCCCATGAAATCTGGTGTTAATACTTCTGTTCCTACTAAACCAACATTAATTAAATACTGTTTTAGCAGCGGTATCATTGCCACGACTAAAGGAATATTCGGAACTATACTTGATAAGATTCCAACCACAAAAACTAATACTATCGAACCAAAAACTATATTAGTCCCGATAGATACTGCTAAGATACCTGCAAAACTTTTAATTACACCTGTTTTTTCCAATCCTCCGATTAACACAAAAGTACTCATAAAAAATATCAAAGTACTCCAATCGACATCGCGCAAAATATTCTCAACCGTATCAACCCTGCTTTGATGAGATACAAGCATTGATAAAGCAGCACCCATTAAAGCAACAGCAGCAGGTGAAATCTTAACTGGTAAAGAATCCCCGATGACAAAAAATAGCAGTACAGAAGCAAATATAAACCCAGCCATTGTCAAAGCTTCTGGATGTTTAATTTGTGGATGTGGTATTTGTCCCAAATCATCTAACTTTGTTCGCCAAATTTTGCGGAAAAGTATGGGTAATGTCAGCGCAACTACAGCAATTGATATTACTCCCCCCAAACTTAAACGTAATAAATAATCCGCAAAACTTAAATTAATTGCATCACCAACTAAGAATGTAACCGGATCGCCGACTAAAGTTAATAATCCCGAAGCATTGGCAACGAATACCATTAAAATCAATAGCGGAACAAAATTAACGCTTAATTCTTTGGCTATTGGAGGAATTAAAGGAGCTAACAACATTACAGTTGTAGCGTTGGGTAAAACTGCACAAATTGGAACAGTTACAGCAATAATTCCTAGTAGTAAACGTTTACCTTCTCCCTTTACTAGAAATAGTATCCGTGCAGCTAAATAATCAAAAACTTTTGTCGGTTGAAACGCTCTTACTAATATCATTACGCCGAAAAATAATGATAACGTTCCGTGACTTTTAGCAATATACCCAATTGCTTCTTCTAAAGTCATTATATTAGTGAAAACTAATAGTAATGCTCCTAATAAAGCTGCTACCGTCAAATTTATCCACTCTGTCATAATTAAACCAATGACAGCGATAAATACGGCACTGCTCAACATTGCTTGCCAATGTAGCATCACAATTTCTCCAGATTTAATAGTTTTTATGATCAATTTTGAATGGCTAAATCATTAATTGGGAGCATCTGCTTCCTACTAATAATTAATAGGGAGCAAGATAGTTCTACTATAAAAATTACTTTCTTACCACCAGAAAATTACTTATTAAAAAAACCGCTGAGACGCAGAGTTCGCGGCGTTAGCGTTCACCGAAGGTGCGGTTCAGCGTGTCGCGATAGCGACATAAAGTGTGAACTTGGGGGTTTCCCCTATGTGAGCCGTTAGCGAAGCGTGTCCGCTAGGACATAGGCTTTCTCGAAGAGAACAACTTTTCAAGAGGGAGGGAAGAGGTAAAGAGAGATAGTAGTTGTTAATATGGATCGAGATGCCGCCATTACAGAAATTAGCTGCAATTTGGATCTATGTACTAATAATTATTTCTATAATCTTAAATGCTTAAATTATAGAGATTTTCTTTTATACAAATTAATAAATTATGCATGATAAATTCACCAGGTAATAATTAAGTACACAACTGACGCGAGTAATATTAGCCTGGGATAATGATGAAAACATAACGTTTATCATCAATCCCCCTCGATGCCTACGAAGTTAGCTGACGGGCTAGGATTGAGAGGTATCCTTCTTACTAAGAAGATATTAATTCTTCTAAGTAAAATAAGCCCCGATAATAATGGTTCCTCCGCTCCAACTTGAATATAAGCTGGATTAGGCTGATTTTTGCTTAACAGAATTTATAATACAATCGATCTACTGGTTTATAAAATCTATCTTAAGAGTGTTTTATTTTTTAGGTATTTCCTAACCTGACTTTAAAATTTGTTTGGCTAATTCTTTTAACGAGTAAACTATATTAATATCGGGACGTACTAAACTTGTTTGAATTTCTACGTCTTGTCTTCTCGGATAATTAGGATGAACTCCTATAAACAAAGGTTTATCTGTCATTGAAAAAGCACCCAATTCGTAAAGTGCTATGGGGCAAATTGTTTCTTGGGGAAACCAAAACATAATTGATGAAGCAAGTCGCAAATGTTTGTGTTCCCATGCAATTTGTTGTTTAGAAGCATCGGGATTATCAATCGGGAAATTAGCACGACGAGGATTTAAAATAATCCAAGGTGAAGGTTTCAACAATTCCACTATTTGCGATTGCCAATCTGGACAGTTGCTTATACCTCCAGCGCAAAATATCGCATCACCTTGTCCATCAAATTCTGATAAAGCTTCAATGTATTTACTCATTTCAAAAGGTATAATCTACACCCGCAATTACTGCTAAAGCTATAGCATATTCTTCTAAATCGCGCCTGAGTACTTCTAATTCGCTTCTTAAGTTTGCCTGGTGCTTCCAGTTTTTTTCATGTTCAAAAGGACTTAAATCGAGAGGACGTTGTGCTTCCCAAGATTGTAATAAAGGATGCCACTTAGCAAGAAAAGGACGTAAACCTTTATTTAGTACAGTAATAGCTATTCCTCCAACCGAGCGATGAGATGCACCGATATCGGGACCAGCTTTTTTAAGGATTTCCCGCGTAGTTGCAAATAAACTATGGAGAGATGTCAGTGCTTCACGCAATAATCCTTGGTTTGTTTCAGGTTCTAAAGGTTGGATGGTGACACGGGTGACGAGTTCTACAAATAATGACCAAGCGGCTTTTCTTTCGGTATCATCGGGTTCCCATTCCGTTCCACCAATGCCGAAAGGGAGATTTACAGATACTTTTGTTAATTTTGTAGAGTCTTGTTTGGGCATTTTTGATAATTCGTGTTTTTAAATATGGTACGGTACCCTCAGACTGCAAGTCTGGGGCTATACAAACAAAGCCCACCTGCGTGGGCTAAGAATTTACATTTTCGTATAGAAATAATATTGCATAGAATTTAAGATAAAAAGAAAGAGGTTTAAGGTATGCAATTAGAAGATTACTTTAATTTTTTATCAGCCGATGATATTCGTCTCAAAGGTTCTCGAATAGGTATTGAAACTATTCTCTATGAACATATTTATCGTTCTCGAACTCCAGAGGAAATTGCTCAAACTTACACATCTCTGAGTTTAGAACAAGTTTACGCGACGATTCTTTATTATTTGCAAAATAAGGAAGTTGTGAGTAACTATATTGCTGATTGGTTGGAATGGGGACACCAACAACGCAAAGCACAAGCTTTAAATCCACCTCCGGGTATTGTTCGTTTGCGGAAAATTAAACAAGAAAAAGCAGCGATGGAACAGGGTAAAGGTGCTTAAATATTTGATGGATGAGAATGTAGATCCTGTGTATACTAATCAACTGCGACGACAGAAACCCGATTTAGTAGTTTGGGCTGTAGGAGAACCTGACACACCAATAAAAGGAACTTTAGATCCAGAAATTCTTTGTTGGTGCGAAGAATATAATTTTGTCTTGGTGACAAATAATCGTAAATCTATGCCCGTACATTTGACTGACCACATAGCAGAAGGTCATCATATGCCTGGTATTTTTATACTTAACCCAAATTTAAGCGCAGGTCAAAATCTGGAGGAGTTGATTTTGTTGGCTGAATTTTCTTTTGATAACGAGTATCAAGACCAGATTATTCATTTAACCACTAAGAAAAATTGGTAATTGTGGTATTTGTGGTGCAGTAGGAAGTAATACAGGAATCACGGGACATTGCCTTTTGACAAACTCACGCAAAAAAGCATCTAACTCGTGTTCTTGCCAAGGACCAAAACCGCTACTACCGACAAAAACAGCAGCAGATTTAATGTGTCCAATTTACCTCTCTAATTCCCGTTGCCAAGGAAAACCCGGACGAAATTCCCATTCATCTAACCAAGGTTGGAGTCCCTGCTGTTTCAATTGTTCTCCTATTTGTTTTACCTCCGGCTTGTCTTTGCTATTGTGACAAAGGAAAACGTCGAATTGGTTTTGTGAGGACATTTCGGCTAAGTAGATTTATCCAGTATATACATTACTATTTTTACAACATAAAACAGAAATATTCCTGATGAAACTAGCTTAATTTACTAATATAGCTCGTAGGTTGGGTTAGACACGGAAACCAAATTTAATTTTTAACGATAATATACATTAATCGTCTCGTAACCCAACATCATGCTTGTGGATGAATATTGTTATTAAAAAGCAGAATTTTATAAAAAACCAATAACGCAATGTTGGGTTACGGCGCATTTTAATTTTTCGTAAAATATGAATATATCCGTGCGCCGTGAAGCTAACCTACATTTTAATAGTCAGTGATCGGCTGGACTTGATAATGACCGAAATTTTTGGCGTATAGACGTAGCAAAATATCCAATCATCAAGGGAATTGGTTTATTTTGATATAGTTTGAGATTGTAATATCGCCGTTTTTCCATTTTCCAATTGTCGTACCAGGAATGATCGGTCATTAAATTGATTTCGTCAATATCCTCAGATTCATATGCTAATTTGACTGCTTCTTCCAAAAGGATACTACCAGGAGAACATTTCGAGTAGCTCGGATCGAAACTTAGCTTCCAAATTAAAATTGAACGTTTCAAGCGAACTGCAAAGTTAACTGCAATTGTCTTTCCTTCAGCTTCTAATATTTGCCATTCTAGAAAACCTGCTGCTGATAATCGCTCGGCAAGATGTTGAAAAAAATCCATATCTTTAGCACTATCGCTTATCGCTGTTCCTTCATCTTTTTTCCAACTTTTCGCTTCTACTTCTATCAATTTAGTTAAGTGTTCTTGTGTTGCTTTATTTCCATTTAGAAAACTAATTTTCACATCTGTTAGCTTATGCAGTTTTTTGGAGGCTTTATTCAGATTGCTCCTAAAATTACCGCTCAAACTAGATCGATATTCCGCGAAACTATCGGCAATTTTTAAAAAAGCTCCTACACTATCAAATTCTTTGACAAGGGTAAAACCTGATAAATTTTCTAAGACATCAATCGTTGGCGAATTTTCTGGTAATCTATCAAAAATAAAACCTATTTGATGGGGATAATATGCAATTGCAGCATCAATCATAGCCGGAATAACTGTATTTTCCTGACCATGTTTAGCTAATACATCAATCGAACAGGTTTGTGTAGACCTACGGATACCTAATAGAAAAAACTTGAATCCCACTAAACTGCGTGATTTTACAACTAGCGGCATCACACCTACTAGCTCTTTTTCATCGTAAGCAAATAAACAAACCCAGGATTCATCCGCTGACAAATTGTGTTCAAAATACGATGATACCCAAGCATAAGAAGACATTGGTAACTGTTGAGGTGCTGCAAAAGCCAGTTGATTCCAAGCATCTATATGTAATCCAAGTTCATTAACAGTTTGAACCGCTTTTATCTGTAGTTTTTCTTTCTTGAATAAATTTTCCTGTATAAGCATGATGAATTAATATTTATTCCATTTTGTAATTATTATTACATAAAACAAAGTAATTTAAGTGTCAATTTTTTTCTTAAAAAGCATTTTAATTTTTTTTAACATTAACAAGGCAATGTTGGGTTACGGCGCAACATGAATAATTTATTATATGATTCAATTCTCATGCGCCGTGAAGCCAACCTACATCCAATTACCCATTACCCATTACCCTTCCTCTTCCCCTTCTGAAAACTCTGACTATTGGGCTGATTACTAAACTCTTTTTTAGGAAACAATTTCTCTTCTAACTGTTCGTAACTACCTTCAAAATCGCATTTTCCATATAAAGGGCATTGCTTACAATAAACCCCATCGGTATAACGTTCTAAATTCTCGCGATTGAAGAAATAAGGTTTATGACTAAAGGTACTTGCTACCCACTGCCATGACATATTATTACTTGCTGGGTCGCCATCTAATAAATGTTCTAAAAACCATTTTGCTCCAGCTTGCCAGCGAATCTTTCGCCAATGTACTATATATGCTGCAATCCACATCCGCATATGGTTGTGTAAATAACCAGTTTCGCGCAATTGTTGACTAAAACGATCGATGCAAACTAATCCTGTGGTACCTTGTGCGATATCTTCGGGTAATTCTGCTGCATATTCGGCAGCATCGTATCCCGTTTTGTATTCTTCTCTATCTTCCCAAATTCCATCACCGAGTTTTACGTATAATCTTTGCCAATAATCGCGCCAGCCTAATTCGTTAACTAACTTTGTCGCGTCGTTATCGTTGCTAGCTCTATTTAAAGCAAAGTCTCGTACTTCTGCCAAACTAAGAACACCGTAGCGCAAATAAGCAGAAAGTTTGGTAACTCCACCAGTTAAAAAATTACGTGTTTTCCCGTAGCGTTTGGGGTCTACTTTTTCTAAAGCTTTTTCGGCGGCTTTTCGTCCACCTACGGTTTCGCTGATGTGTTCGTCTCGTTTTGCAGCTTCGGGAAATTCTTGTTTGAGATAAGCTATCAATTCTTCGCGGTTGTCAAAGTCGCGGCGCATTTCGTTGTTCATTGGGAATTGGGCATTGGGAATAAAAGAACCTCACCCCGCCTCCGGCACCTCTCTCCTTATTAAGGAGAGGGGAAGGGGTGAGGTTTGCCGGTGTGTAATTCATATACTCGGAGTGTTAAAGTTGATTGACTAAAAAAATGTAACTATTATTACTCTAAATAAAATGAATTTAAAATATCAAAATCAAATAAAAATATTTTTTATTTTAATTTTTAGCACATCTGCACTATATTTTCTACTAACTCGCTTGGGATTTATTTTCCCTCTTAGGGATGTTGCGGGAGTTTTATGTTTTACTGGTTGTGAATCACCGAAAACTATTCACTCTGCAATTCCTGGACACAATTTACTTAATTACAATCAAACAGTTGAGGAGTTAATTGGAGAAAATATAGATACAGATAAGACTTCGATTTTAATTGAAAAATCAAAGCATCGAATCACGCTTTACTACAATCAAAAGCCGATAAAATCTTACCCGGTGGTTTTCGGTAGTAGTCCAAAAGGAGATAAGTTCAAGGAAGGTGACAGACGTACTCCTGAAGGTATCTTTCGTATAAAAGATTTATATCCTCATGCTTCATGGAGTAAATTTATGTGGTTAGATTATCCCAATGCTGCATCTTGGAGAAAGCATTTTCAAGCTAAAAGCCAAGGCAAAATTTCTTGGTTTAATTCTATTGGCGGTGAAGTCGGTATTCATGGGGTACCACAAGGAAGCGATGAAATGATAGATAATCGAACAAACTGGACTTGGGGTTGCCCGTCATTAAAAAATAAAGATGTGGAAGAATTATATAAGGTCGTAAAAATAGGTACATTATTAGAAGTTGTTCCTTAACATTTGGGTAATAACGATCGCCTATAGCCCATGCCCAATTCCCCATGCCCATTAATTATGACTCTTTGTATAAATCCCCACTGTCCAAAACCCAATGATAATCCTGACAAGATAATTTTTTGTCTGGGTTGCGGTTCGGAATTGCTGCTGCAAGGACGTTACAAGGTAGTAAAGTATTTGGGAGGTGGTGGTTTTGGTAAGACTTATGAAATTAAAGAACGCAATAATAATTTAAAAGTCCTTAAAATTCTCCATAATAATTTTCCCAAAGCAATCGAATTATTTCAACGGGAAGCTGAAGTTTTATCTCAGTTAAATTATCCTGGAATTCCGCAAGTTGAAGACGACGGATATTTCGTTTATCATCCCCGCAACAGTCGAGAACCTTTGCACTGTTTGGTAATGGAAAAAATCGAGGGGATGGATTTATATGAATACATCAAACAGCGGGAATATCGCCCTATTGATGAAAGAATGGCGATGCAGTGGTTGCAAGAATTAACCGTTATTTTGCAACAGGTTCACAATCAAAACTTTTTTCATCGCGATATCAAACCAGCTAACATTATGCTGCGGGCTGAAGGTGGTTTAGCACTGATTGATTTTGGTACAGCGCGAGTAGTTACAGATACTTACTGGCAGGCACAAGCAAAAGGACAGGTAACGGGGATAGTTTCGGCTGGATACACGCCACCGGAACAAATGAACGGTCAAGCTATGCAGCAATCTGACTTTTTCGCTTTGGGACGCACGTTCGTTTATTTACTCACTGCAAAAGATCCAAATCAATTTTATAATCCCCAAACTGATGAATTATTATGGCGCGATGCAGTACCAAATATTTCGCCAACCTTTGCAGACTTTCTCGATTGGATGATGATGCGATCGCCATCTCAACGCCCAGCAAATACTGAAGAAATTTTACAACGGTTATCGGAGATCAAGCCAATTTCACTTTTGCCTACGCTCCGAAGTAATATACCATTTAATACGAATAATTCTGAGAATTTTAAAGTTACTAATCAACCGAATACAAACCAAATAAATACCCTAACAACTCCAATAACAGCTATTAACGTTGGTTTTTTCTATCAATGGATGTTATCAAATATTGTTGGTATCGGCATTGGTTTATTTATACGTAGTATTTTAAGTGGAGCAGTATATTCTATTTTCGGTCAAAATTTAGGTTATCACTACGCAATGTTAGCAGCAATCGTTACTTTGGTACCAGTTGAAATTATGCAATGGTTGGTGCTAAAACAGCGAATTATATTTAATTTTTGGTCTTTGATAGAAACTTTGTTTGGCTTTTTGATAGGTTTATTTATAGGAACTTTTACAGGGATGTTATTCGGTTTTAAGGGACAATTGCTATGTGCAGTAACAGGAGTAATAGGAGGAACATCGATAGCTAAATGGTTAACCATACGCCGACAAATACACAATTCGTTGGGATGGTTGATGCTATCTTTAGTAGGTATTTTTGCAAGCGTTTTCTTAGGTTCTTTTACGGGTTTAATTGCTAATTCATTATTATCTAAGGTTTGGAATCCAGAAATTGCTTGGATTGTTAGCTTTGTAATTGGAGTGATAACAACTACTATTTTATCTAGTTTAATTACAGGAATTGGATTGTTAAAATTATTCAGACGACGAATTAACTAAATATTTAGAAAATTTAGAAACAAGATTATTCCCAAAATGTTTTGTGAGGGTTTCAATTAAAGCTATAGGTACGGGAATACCATTTTTTTTAATCGTTGTTGATAGGTAATTATTTCTAATTCACCGGGGTCATAAATTGGTTCTTCTGCTTTTAATCGCGGAGTTTCTTTAAGTGATTGCTGTTAGTAACACCAACAACTGCTATCTCGGTTTTTTTAGCTGCGTCTGCATCTGTGCGAATCAAACTAGGGCGTTCGGAAATGACTTTTATCTGAGGTTTGGGGTTAATTCTTCCACTTTTTAAACTTTTTTCATAACCTTCCGTATAGCACCAACCCATAACAGTCTCAAACAATCTGCTATTATGTAGATACATTGTATATTCTATTTAGAATTCGATTGATTATGAATGCAAATGTTGCAAAATGGGGAAATAGCCTTGCTATTCGGATTCCGCAAAATATAGCAAAAGAAATTGATGTTACTGAAGGTTCGGTAGTTGATTTTAGTGTGAAAGATGGGAATTTAATCGTCGTGCCGAAAAGACGTAAGCGTTATTCACTTGAGGAGCTTGTAAGTCAAATCACGCCAGAAAATAGTCATGACGAAATTGATAGTGGAGTAGCTGTGGGGAAAGAGGTTTGGTAACGCATAGCGATTCTTATATTCCAAGCCGGGGAGATATCGTTTATTTGGATTTTGACCCAACTAAAGGTCACGAACAAAGAGGTTATAGACCTGCTGTTGTTATTTCACCTTATGCTTATAATAAAAAAAGCTCCCTGGCTTTATTTATCCCTGTTACAAGCAATCAAAAGAATTATCCTTTTGAAGTTGTTCTTCCTGACGGATTAAAAACACATGGGATTGTTCTTGTAAACCAAATAAAATGTTTGGATTGGAAAGCTCGAAAAGCAAAATTTATTGAGTGTCTACCAGAAGATACAATAGAAGAAATACAAGCAAAAATTGAACCATTAATTTTTTAATTTTTTGTTGCTCTTAACTTGCACCCGCTGCTACATGAAGTTTATAAATATCAACATTTTGATAATTGTATTAATAAAATGATAAATTACGCCTTTAAATTAAAATTGTAGGGTGTGTTACGGCACGAGTTAATTTGATTGAAAACCTATCCCATTTGATAATGCCGTAACGCACCATTATGTATTAAGAAAATTATCAATTACTATTTACGATCCAAAATTACCTCACCAATTGCTGTAAAGTTGCTTTGCATAATGCATAATTTCTTCATTGAGAAGTTTAATTTTTGGTTGCTGCTTGGGATATAGATTTTCGATAGCGGTTGCATCTTGCTCGACAACTGTATCTATAGCCTTGAGCATCGATTTTTTAAGCAAGCTTTTCATAAATGGATATTGAACTTGAACAAATACAGATGTCCGCATTGCCAATCAGAAAAGATTTCTAAAAATGGTCATCGTCACAACAAGCAGCGCTATATTTGCAAAGAATGTGGAAAGCAGTTTTTAGAGAGTTATTCGCCAAAAGGTTATTCAGAGGAAGTTAAGCAACGATGCTTGGAATTATATCGAGGAGGGATGGGGTTTCGAGCGATTGAGAAAAAGATGGGAATTTCTCATAATACTGCGATCAATTGGGTGAAGCAGGCTGGGATATAAGTTGGTTATTTTAAGTTTGGCGGTTGAAACCGCACGCCATTTGCTACAACGCGGGGAACCTGCGCAACGCAATGGCTCATCTACACAAGCAAAACCCACCTACGTGGTTAATTCAATAGATTTCTACTTGAGATCCAGAATTTAGATAAGTGTAAAAAATGTAATTGAAACTACTTGTGTATCTAGTAACATTTAGTTAATATAAACGTAAAATTACTGATTTTAATTTGATTTTTTAAGAATTTTCTTCAAAAATTGACAATCATTAATCTTTGATCGCAGTTTATAAAATAGCGTTGCACCTACTCAAGCAGACAATGAATTCTTTCAAGTCCTATTACATTTGAAGGCAGGTATTTCCAGTGGTATCTTTTACATATAAATCAGGCAAAACAAAAGAAAATAATTCTACCAACAAGACGTTCAACCAGCTATACGTTTTTAGCGATAGTCTCTCCGACCCTGGAAATGTCTTTAATACTACCAAAGCCGTAGAAAATATATTTAGCAGCATCGATCCAAGACTTTCTGGCTTAGTTCCAATCTCACCGCCAGTACCCCCCTACGATAGCGAAGGAAAGTTTACTAATGGCGATCCAGATGATCCACGTTCAATTTGGGTAGATTTTCTGGCTGATAAGCTTAATTTAGATGGTCCTGTTGTGGCATCCACGTTATTAACCGTGATTCCCGATCCATCCTTTTTGCCTCCTCCCGATCCATCTTTACCTCCTGCTGCGGTTTTCAACACCAACACCTTTGTAGTTGAAGCTAATTTAAACTATGGCACTCAAACAGCAACTAATTCCGTTAACTTTGCCTTTGCAGGAGCAACAAGTGGACTTGAGAATGTCGCGAATCCAGATCCAATACCTCCCAATCCCCCAATACCGGGGCTGAATCCGAATATACCAGGGGTATTAAAACAGATTGATTCGTTTATTAATGACGTTGACGATTTGCCTGCCGAGCAGACTAGCCAATTAGGAGATGCACTTTACGCTATATGGGGTGGTTCCAATGATTTCGACGCAGTTTCTAATGGTTCTGTTGTCGATCTAAATGGTTCTGTTTTAGACCTAAATGAACCAGTCAATAATTTGGAAACTTCTGTAAAGGAACTCTACAACGAGGTAGACGCTCGCAACTTCATTGTTTTTAATCTGCCCGATTTAGGAATCCGACCTTTAGTTAACAGTCCAGAAGAAGCTCAAATCTTTACAGAAGCAACTAATAAATACAATGAACTGTTGGCACAGAGAATAAGTAATTTGGATTCGGAGCTATCCGATATTAGTATTACTCCCATCGATATCAATTCTCTTTTAGAATTCTCTATCGATAACCCGGAAGCTTTTGGATTAACAAATACAGAAGATTCTTTCTTAGCTTCCTCCTCTGTAGGTGACGATCCCTCGGAATATTTGTTTTGGGATGGAGAGCATCCAACAAGAGCAGTTCATGAAATTACAGGAGAATTTGTTTATCAAAATTTGCAAGCTACTAGCAATCGCCATGACGCTTTTATTCTCGGTGACAGTGGAATTAATATACTAATCGGTGGTTTTGGTAACGACAAACTTTATGGTGGTTTTGGCAACGACTTACTAATCGGCGGTTTTGGCAACGACTTACTAATCGGCGGTTTTGGCAACGACTTTCTGGCGGGTGGTATCGGCGACGATAAACTTAACGGCGGTTTCGGCGACGACAAACTCAACGGTAGCATCGGCGACGATAAACTTAACGGCGGTTTTGGTAACGACACACTGAACGGAGGTATCGGTAACGACAAACTTAATGGTGGTTTGGGTAAAGATACTTACATATTTGGCAGCGACATTTTGGATGGGCAAGCCGATGTGGATACGATTAATTGGTTCCAAACAAATGATATGTTGGATTTTACCAGCTACTTAAATGCTGGGGGAACAATTGAATTTACCCGTGTCTCCCAAAATTTGCTGCGAGTAGATTTGATAAATCTTAGTAATGAAGTTGAAGACGTAGTGAATATTTTTGGAAGTCAAACAGCACTTTGTGCAGCGGAGGCTGGACTTGTATAGAAGGCTCAACCTGTACTACGGAAGTTAATTAGAATTCATCTATTGACGGATGCTTGTTTTAACCACAGGCATCCTTTTATTTTTTATACCAATTTCTATATAGCAATAGGTGTGGTTTCAACCGCCAGCTTCTTAATTACTTGCCAAAAGCCCTCACTTTAGAAGGGTGTCGGGAGAAATTTTTGACTAATCACATTCAGAGCGATTCAGCGCAACCTCATCTCATACAGAATTGGTACTACTTTTAGTAAGGGAAGATGTCAAAAACCGATAAGATACATACATCACATTAAATAACTTTTCACTAAAAAAATATAAGGAAGCTGTAGCACATAATGGAACAATTAAAACGTTTGTTATCAATGACTCTTGATGAACTTACGGAATATAGCACTGATGCCCGTAAAATTGAAAAGTTACGACGGAAGATTTGTTTAGCTGTACCAATGGCAGAACAGAAAAAGGTAAAAGAAGCATTATTGACCGAAATGCCGTCGGGTGAACTAAATAAAATTATTGAAGAACAGCGGCAAACAGTAGCTTTACCGTTTTGGGGAATTGGTGGCTTGGGTTTGTTACTCGGAATTTCACTTCATCAACCCATCGGCTTGTTGGCTGCGATCGGTGGTACTTTTGCAGCTATTAAAATTCAGAAATTAGGCTGGGAGATGCAAGCTAAGCGTCTTTTACTGCAAACACTTGAAGATATCGAAGTTCGTGCCAATCAACCGAATTGAATCATATGCGCGTTACGGAAAATATCTATATATTGCAGTATCTAGAAGAAGCGATCGCGCTTTGATAAAGTAATGCTTTGTCCGCTCGCGTAATCTCTATGTCCAAGGTATCGCTCCCCAAATCGCTCGATCCAGATTTACCCCTCACCGCTCTTGCACCCATGCAGGATGTGACAAATCTCTGGTTTATGAAAATTATTGCCGACTACGGCAGTCCTGACTATTTCTTTACCGAATATTTTCGCGTCCGCGATGACTCGCGGCTCAATCATAAGATTTTGGCTTCAATCGTCGAAAACGACACGAATCGCCCCGTTTTTGCTCAAATGATTGGCGAAAGTGTTCCAGATTTAATCAGAACAGCACGAGAACTCTGCCACTATAATATTGCTGGAATTGACTTAAATATGGGTTGTCCGGCACCTAGAGTTTATCGCAAAAATGTTGGGGGCGGATTACTACGAGAACCTGAAACTGTGAATCGGATTTTGGGAGAATTGCGTTCTGCTGTGAACGATCGACCTTTAACCGTGAAAATGCGTATAGGCTTTGATAACACCAATACCTTTGAAGAAATTCTAGATATAATTAATCGCCATAGTATCGACTTACTCAGCTTGCACGGTCGCACGGTGAAAGATATGTACCGTGGAGTGGTGAGATACGATTTGATTGCCCAAGCGGTCAAACGGGTCAATTGTCCGGTGCTTGCCAATGGTAATATTAACTCAGCTGCGACTGCCCTCAAAGTGCTTTCTCAAACGGGTGCGGCAGGTGTGATGGTGGGACGTTGGGCGATCGCAAATCCTTGGATTTTTAGTCAAATTAGGCAGGCTTTACGCTCCGAGCCAATTTCACCCGTTCCCTTAGTTGAAGTTCGTAAATATATAGATAGATTACGACTAACCCCTGAAGCAGTAAAAACACCAGCGCGTGCGCGTGCGGGACACCTCAAAATGTACCTCAACTATATTGCACTCTTGGTTGACAATGAAGGTCATTTTCTAAAGCTAATGCGACGAACAAAAACCGAAGTAGAACTGCTTAACCTTTGCGATCGCATTCTCCTCGATAGCAACAAAAATTTAGCCGATTCACCGTACTCAAATGCTAAAAATCCGAATCCTATTTGAGAGCGCCTTACCTGAAGAAAGATTAACCAAGATTGAAGAAAAACTTGAAAAATTTAGCGATCGCCTTCTTAAGAATTCAATCTTTTTCTTAATTCTGCTCTTAATTGTTCGTCGGTACTAACAACAACACTATTTGGTCTTTTTCTGATAATTGACAGATAATGCTGAAAAGCATCTTCATCTTGAGGATGAGATTTAATGTATTCTCGCAATTCAGCTTCAGTTAATTGCATATAATCTGAGTCATTCATCTTATAATGCGTTCTCCATTAGTTAAAATTTCTACTTCAATTGTGTCGCCGATTAAAACTACTATTCTTCCAGTTCTTCTATCATATCTAGTTAATTCCACAGTTTTTAGTAAATTACTTGTTTCTAGACATAGAATGTAAAAAGTTCTTAACTGTTCAATAGTAGGTTCTACTGTTTTTTTGACAAACAATCTAGATTTTATCAAGATTTTGTTTTGGTTTCCCTATATCGATTCTTGATCAATATATATAGCAACTCAGCAAAATCTAAATTCAACCCAAGTTAACTTATGTTGCGAATTGTAACAACGCTATGATATGCTTGCGTAACTTGAAATCAATAGTAAACGGGTTCGGATAATGTCGCAGATTACTATCTCTTCGGTAGCTTCAAATAGCTGGAATTGTCAATCATTATCTCTTGCCTGATTCAATATTCATCAAAATTATTTCCACTTATTGCTGGAGAAAAAGCAGCGAACTAATTTTCGCGTGCGGGTTTGGCTGTAATTAAAGTCTGTGTTAGGTTTTATATCTTGTCTCACAAGTTCTCTAAGGGAATATCAACTTTTTTATTACGAATTATTAATTACTGAATTCAATTTACGGGTAGGCTAAATTGAAGCGATAATTATGCGCTGACTTAGATGAATTACGGTGCTAGGAGGATAATTTGAATTTGACAACTTGGAAGCGAGAGTGGTTTTTTAACAGTCGGCAGGATATTTTAGCCGGGGCTGTGGTCGGATTGGCGTTGATTCCGGAGGCGATCGCCTTTTCGATTATTGCTGGTGTCGATCCCAAGGTGGGTCTTTATGCCTCTTTTATTATTGCAGTAACGACGGCGTTTTTGGGGGGAAGGCCAGCTTCTATCTCTGCTGCTACAGGAGCGATGGCTCTTTTGATGATCGATTTAGTTAAGGATTACGGGTTGCAATTTTTATTCGCAGCCACTTTTTTAACGGGAATCTTACAAGTTTTGTTTGGGGTGCTGAAACTGGGACGATATATGAGGTATGTTCCCAGAGCGGTGATGGTTGGCTATATTAATGCTTTGGCAATATTAATTTTTAAGGCTCAGCTACCGGAATTAATCGGGCTTCCGTCAACGGTAAACGTCCTAACTGTATACCTGTTAACTGCGCTGTCGTTGGCGATTATTTATATTTTGCCTCGTTTTACCAAAGTAGTTCCTTCTCCCTTGGTGGCTTTGGTAGTGATGACTATAGCAGCAATTAGTTTAAATCTAAACGTTCCCAGGGTGGGAGATAAAGGAGAGTTGCCAACTGCTTTACCTAGTTTTGCTTTACCCGAAGTGCCTTTTAATCTGGAAACTTTGAATATAATTTTGCCTTATTCTGTAACTTTGGCGATCGTTGGTTTATTGGCTTCGTTTTTAACAGCTTCCTTGGTGGATGAATTTACCGATACTCCCAGCGATAAAAATCAGGAAGCGCAAGGGCAAGGGATTGCAAATATGATAACTGGCTTCTTCGGCGGTATGGCTGGCTGCGGAATGATTGGACAATCGGTAATTAACGTGCAGTCTGGTGGAAGGGGTAGATTATCAACTCTTGCGGCTGGAGTTTTTCTATTAATTGCAATTTTGGGTTTGCAAATTTGGGTTAAGCAGATGCCGATGGCAGCCTTAGTAGCAGTAATGATTATGGTGTCAATTGGGACATTCCGCTGGTCTTCGTTTAAGAATATTCGCCGCATTCCCCGCACGGATACCGCCGTGATGTTGACTACGATGTTAGTGATAGTTTTTACTAGTAATTTTGCCCTTGGTGTGGTTGTGGGCATTGTGATGAGTACCGTATTCTTCTCTCGTAAGATTGCTCAGTTGGTATTTGTAGATAAAATGCTCAGTCAAGATGGCTCTCACTGCACTTATAAAGTCGCCGGACAAATTTTCTTTTTATCAAGAGATGAGTTTTTAGAGTATTTTGATTTTACAGAGTTAGTAGAAAATGTCACGATTGACTTAACTCATGCTCACCTCTGGGATCAAGGGGCAGTAGAAGTACTCGATAAAGCGATACTTAAATTTCGCCGGAATGGTGCAGAAGTAGATTTAATCGGACTCAATGAAGCTAGTGCCACCTTACTAGATAAATTGACAGACTATCAAAAACCGAAGCCCGCTCATAACCAGTAGTATTTAAAAAATTCTTCTAAAAAATTCTGGTTACTACTCCTTACTTCCTGCTCCCTATGCCCACAAAAAATACTTTTAGTTTCAGGTGCCCGAATTACCGTGAAAAATATTTTACTTTGTACCGATGGTTCAACTTTTGCTGAAAATATTTATAAATATGGGGCTTGGTTTGCAACTCAATTTAACGCTCCCATCAAAGTGTTATCTGTCACCGATATTCGTAGCCAACAAGTTGCGAATACTGACAATTTAAGCGGCAGTATTGGACTCGGTGCTTCGGAAATTTTGCTGAATGAATTAGTAAATTTAGAACATGAAAGAGCCAAGATAAACAATCAACGGGCAAGATTAATATTAGATAATGCAGCCCAAAGTTTAAAAGCTGAAGGTGTAGAAGACTTTAATTTAATTCATAAAACCGGATTTTTGGTAGATTTTTTGCATGAATTTGAAGAGAATTCGGACTTAATTGTTTTGGGTAAGCGGGGAGAAGCGGCGGATTTCGCACAGGGACATTTGGGAGCAAATGTAGACAGAATTGTTCGTAGCAGTCACAAACCTTGTTTAGTTACTTCTGCTGAATTTAAACCGATTCAGCGGATTTTATTTGCTTATGACGGTAGTGCAACGGCATATAAAGTACTTAAATTTTTAGCAGATTCTGATGCTTTTAAAAACTTAGAAATACATTTGCTGACGGTAGCTAAAGATAGTTCGGATAGAAAGGCTACGGCAAGACTTAATGAAGCAGAACAATTTTTAAAAAGAGCAAGATATCAACCGATTTGCAGTCTTAAGATAGGTGAATCAGAAAAAGTCATCGATAACTATGTCAACGAGCAAGATATCAGTCTTTTATTGATGGGAGCTTACGGGCATAGCCGCATTCGCCATTTAGTAATTGGTAGTACCACCGCTCAACTACTCAGAAGTAGCAATATTCCTTTATTACTATTTCGTTAATTGAGAGATATAGGGAGTAGGGAGTAGGGAGTTTCTTAATTTCAAGCTTTAACCTTTAATTTTCAACCTTTAACCTTTAACCTGTAATCTTTAATCTTCAACCTTTAACCTGTAATCTTTTTATGCAAATAACCAATCAAATCCATTTCCGTAACTTGCGAGGAGATATTCTCGGAGGTTTAACGGCTGCGGTGGTTGCTTTGCCAATGGCATTAGCTTTTGGTATCGCTTCTGGTGCGGGCGCTTCTGCGGGTTTGTGGGGAGCGATATTAGTCGGGTTTTTCGCCGCTTTGTTTGGTGGTACTCCAAGTTTAATTTCTGAGCCAACTGGCCCCATGACGGTAATTGTTACCGCAGTTATTACCGAACTGATGGCTATTTATCCCGAAGATCCACAGAAAGCTTTGGCAATGGCATTTACCGTAACTATGTTGGCGGGGCTGTTTCAAATCCTGTTTGGATTACTCAAATTAGGGCGGTATATTACAATGCTGCCTTATAACGTGGTTTCTGGATTTATGACGGGAATCGGTATAATTCTAATTTTTATTCAAATAGCACCTTTTTTAGGGCAAGAAACTCCCCCTGGTGGCGTGTTGGCTGTAATTAGGGATTTACCAAATTTAATTACAAATATCAATTATTGGGAAACTGGTTTAGGAATTGTAACTTTAGCAATTCTGTTTTTGTACCCGAATAAATTAAAAAAGTTTGTTCCTCCACAACTGGTAGCTTTGGTTATTGGTACGTTAATTTCCTTGATTTTTTTGAGAGGAATAGAAATTCGTACCATTGCCACTATTGGTGAAATTACTCCTGGTTTACCCGAAAGACTATATTGGCCAGATTTTACTAGTGGTAATTTGAGGTTAATGTTTATTAATGCCTTGATATTGGCGATGGTAGGCTCCATCGACTGTATGTTAACTTGCTTGGTTTCTGACAGTCTCACCCGCACCGAACATAAATCAAACAAAGAATTAGTCGGACAAGGTATTGCTAATTTAATTACCGGCTTCTGTGGTGGAATTGCTGGGAGTGGTGCTACAACCGCAACTGTCGTTAATATTCAAGCTGGTGGGCGTACTGCATTATCGGGAATTAGTCGAGCTTTAGTACTGTTAATTGTCGTATTGTGGGCTGCTCCTTTAACTTCGGGAATCCCTTTAGCTGTATTAGCTGCAATTGTTTTAAAAGTAGGGATTGATATTATTGACTGGGGCTTTCTCAAGCGGGTTCACAAAATTTCTTTGAAAGCAGCGGGAATTTTGTATAGCGTAGTATTGCTAACGGTATTCGTAGATTTAATGGTAGCCGTTGCTGTCGGGGTATTTGTTGCAAACATCTTAACTATTGCTCGTTTGGATGAAATGCAATCTAAGTCAGTCAAAGCAATTACCGACGACGACGATCAAATTTTTCTAACTCCCCAAGAAAAACAACTTTTAGATTCAGCAAACGGCAGAGTATTATTATTTCATCTTAGCGGCCCAATGATCTTCGGTGTTGCCAAAGCCATTGCCAGAGAACATGGTGCTATTTCTAATTATGATGTTTTGATTGTAGATTTAAGTGAAGTGCCGATTTTGGGTGTAACTTCTTCTTTGGCGATAGAAAATGCGATTCACGAAGCGATCGACGAACATCGGGAAGTGATTGTCGTCGGAGCAACAGGAAAAGTAAAAAGTCGTTTAGAAAAATTGGGCATCAAAGGTTTAATTCCCGAACATCACTGGATGGATGATAAGCTGAGTGCCCTTAAAGAAGGTTTTGAAATAGTTAGTGGCAGACAAAGGGAACAGTTTGGCGGTTGAAAGCGCCGGAATACTTTCAGATGCCTGGAAACCTAACCCCCCTGCCCCCCTTCCCTCACAGGGAAGGGGGGTAATAAGCCTCTCTCCAAGAACGAGAGAGGTTTGGAGTTTTCAAACATCTTCTTAAAAATACATTTGCTTACAGTTGCTAAAAATCGCTCTGATAGAACGGCAACAGACAGACTTAACCAAGCTAAGCAATCATGTTTAAAGAGCAAAATATCAACGACTGTTGCAGTTACTTAGAAGGTGAAACCGAAGTAATTGCCAACTATATCAACGCGCAAGATATTAGCTTATTACTCATGGGAGCTTACGGATATAGCCGCATTCGCAATTTAGTAATTGGTAGTACCACCGCTCAACTGCTTAGAGGATGTGAAGGAAAGTCTAATTATATACTCTACCGCTTCGTCTAGAAGTCGCGGCTACACAAGCAAAACCCAGCTCCGTGGGTTATAAATCAATATTCCACGGAGGTGGAATTTGCCTGTGTAGTAGAGCCAGTGCGTTGCGCGGGTTCCCCGCGTTGTAGCAACTGGCGTGCGGTAATAAAGCGCCGGATACTTTTAAAACATCCTCTTAAACCAAAAAATTATATTCTGAGCAACAAAAACCCGGTTTCTTTTCACTTGCCCTTCTTTTGGTGCATTCTCCATTCCCATGAATTAATTCAACTCGATTTTCTAATGGAGTAATAATGCAAAATGCAAATAACTAATCAGATCCATTTCCGTAACTTGCAAGGAGATATTCTTGGAG
This sequence comes from Calothrix sp. CCY 0018, assembly GCF_963920925.1. NCBI lineage: Bacteria > Bacillati > Cyanobacteriota > Cyanophyceae > Nostocales > Calotrichaceae > Calothrix > Calothrix sp. CCY 0018. The sequence goes on from NZ_CAWUDI010000007.1 coordinate 165,442, forward strand.
GGGTAACGGCAGCGGTGGTGGCTTTGCCTATGGCATTAGCTTTTGGTATCGCTTCTGGTGCGGGTGCTTCGGCTGGATTGTGGGGAGCGATATTAGTTGGATTTTTCGCTGCTTTATTTGGCGGTACTCCAAGTTTAATTTCCGAGCCAACTGGCCCGATGACCGTAATTGTTACCGCAGTTATTACCGAACTAACCGCGAAGAATCCCGAAAATGGTTTGGCAATGGCATTTACCGTAATCATGATGGCGGGAGTATTTCAAATTATCTTTGGATTACTCAGGTTAGGAAAGTATATTACAATGATGCCTTACAACGTGATTTCTGGATTTATGACAGGAATCGGCGTAATTCTGATTTTTATTCAAATAGCACCTTTTTTAGGACAAGAAACTCCCCAAGGTGGAGTGGTTGGTGTAATTCAGAATCTACCAACTTTAATTACTAATCTTAATTTTTGGGAAACTGGTTTAGGAATTGTAACTTTAGCAATTCTTTTCCTGTATCCAAATAAATTAAAAAACTTTATTCCTCCACAATTAGTAGCTTTAATCGTCGGTACTTTAATTTCGATCTTCTTATTAAAAGGTGTAGAAATTCGCACCATTGCCACTATCGGTGAAATCACTCCCGGTTTACCTCAACTACAACTACCTACTTTTACCAGTGGCGATTTAAGATTAATGTTTGTAGAAGCTTTAGTATTAGGCATAGTAGGTTGCATCGACTCTCTGTTAACTTGCCTTGTTGCTGACAGCCTCACCCGTACCGAACATAAATCAAATAAAGAATTAATTGGACAAGGTATTGCTAATTTAATTACCGGCTTATGTGGTGGAATTGCAGGTGCTGGATCGACAACGGCGACTGTAGTTAATATTCAAGCTGGTGGAAGAACTGCGTTATCCGGTATTAGTCGGGCTTTAGTGCTGTTAATAGTCGTATTGTGGGCTGCTCCTTTAACTTCTGGAATTCCGCTTACCGTATTAGCAGCAATTGTCTTAAAAGTCGGGATTGATATTATCGATTGGGGTTTTCTCAAACGGGTTCACAACATTTCTTTGAAAGCAGCCGGAATTTTGTATAGCGTAGTATTACTTACGGTATTTGTGGATTTAATGGTAGCTGTTGCTGTAGGGGTATTTATTGCGAATATTTTAACTATTGCTCGTTTGAACGAAATGCAAGCGAAATCTGTCAAAGCAATTACCGACGATGATGATCGAATTGTGCTTAGTTCTGAAGAAAAGAAATATTTAGATTTAGCAAACGGCAGAGTATTATTATTTCATCTTAGCGGCCCGATGATTTTCGGTGTTGCCAAAGCAATTTCTAGAGAACATGGTGCGATCGCCAACTATGATGTTTTGATTGTTGATTTAGCTGAAGTTCCCATTTTGGGCGTAACATCTTCCTTAGCGATAGAAAATGCGATTCATGAAGCGATTGACGAAGGTAGGGAAGTAATAGTCGTGGGAGCAACAGGAAAAGTTAAAAGACGTTTAGAAAAATTGGGTATTCAAGGTTTAATTCCCGAAAATCACTGGATGGATCAAAGATTGAATGCCTTAAAAGAAGGTTTTGCTATAGTTAGCGGCAGACAAGGTGGTAGTTGGGAATTGATCGTTGATAATTGATAATTGGTAATTGGTAGTTGTAGGGTATATTATGGCTTCAGCCTAACGCACCATCCCAGACATTTAAGATCCCCCCAACCCCCCGATTTATTGGGGGGCTTTGCGTAAGTCTTGAAATTAATTTGCATCATAAATACTTCTTTTTTTCCCATGATAAGATTCATAAATATGCTGAAATACTTCTTGACATTTAAGTTCGTATAATTCAATTGAAGAACTTTCAGGCAATTTATCTAAAATATCTTTGATGGCAACTTCTACACCGGCTTTTGTTTGTTGTCGTTTTCGCCAATCTAAAACCAGTTTTTCTGTTTTCAAGGTTGTTAATAATTCTCTAGCAACCTGTTTTACTTGTTTTTTTATTTTTGATTAAGTTCGATTTTCGGTTTTGTGAGTAAATCAAAAATTGCTAATTCTTCTTCGGTTAAGTTTTCCAATATGGGTCGTTTATCTTCTGTTTTTAAATCACGAGCAAAGCTAATTAATTGATTAAAAAACCATTCCACATTCTGGGAAGCAGCGTTATATTCATCAATCATTTTTTGAAACTTTTCTAAAGAATTGATGCGGGTTTTATTTTGCTGTACCATCTGTTGCAGCTTGGATTTAATCGTGACTTTGAGCTTTTCGGCTTTGGTGTTTTGATAACCTGTAGCAAATTCAGCTTGCAGTGCATCAAAATCTAATCTACTTAAATCGATGATTTGGGGTTTGCTATAAATTACAAATTCTCCCGCTGTTATCGAATCATCTAAAATTTCTGCTACAGATTCCATCATTTCCGAAATATTGTTTTCGGGTACTTCCAAACGGATTTTTTGGGCTAATTTTTCTAACAAAACTTGAATTTTGGAAAATTCGTTTGCTGCTGTATCGGGTAAAATTGCTTTGTAAAGTTGGCTGACGTTAGCTGTTATGGAAAAATAGCTGTGTTTCGAGTCGTCGTTGATTAAAATTGCTTCTACAGCATCATCCCAAATTTTAGTACGTGTAAAGGCTTCTTTGGTTGTTTGTAATTTATGAAAATCAATTCCTCGCTGGGTACAAAATTCGACTGCTTCTGATATTGCGACTCTTAATTTTTCTACTAAAGCGGATTTATCTTTAACTGGTGTGTCTCCTTCGATAACTCCACCACCGGATGCGGAGCCGTATATTGCTAAAGCTTCTTGTAAGTCGCGAAATACTCCGATGTAATCAACAATTAAACCGTTGACTTTCTGCTCAAATACTCGATTTGCTCTAGCGATTGTTTGCATTAAAGTATGGTTTCGCATCGGCTTATCTAAGTAAATTGTCGATCAATTGGGAGCGTCAAAACCCGTTATCCACATTGCACAGACAAATACTATCCGTAAGGGATTTTCGGCATCTTTGAATTTTTCATCTAAAGCTGGGGCTTCGTTTACTATGCGTTTTCTATGGGGGGTAATATCTAATCCTTTGTTTGCAAATGCTGCGGTTTCTCCTTGGGATTGGGATATTATTACAGCCATGTCTGTTGATTCCATGTAGCGAATTTGTTTTTGCAGCTTTTTGATTTCAAATTCGCTCAAACCTAACCCCCCAGCCCCCTTCCCTGCGAGGGAAGGGGGAGAATTAAGAGAATTAAAATTAGTATTAAGCCCCTCTCCTTGCTGGAAAGGGGGAGAATTAAGCCCCTCTCCTGCCATTAATGGAGTACCTGTAAAGCCGATGAATGCGGCGTTGGGTAAGGCATTTCGCATATTTAAAGCGAAGGTGTCATATTGGCTGCGGTGGGCTTCGTCGGCTATAACGATAATGTCGGAACGTTGGGATAACTGCGGGTAAATTTGACCTTTTTCGATGCGAAATTTTTGTATAAGTGTAAATACATAACGGTGGTTTTCTTGGAGTAGTAATTTTAAATGCTCTGCACTGTTGGCTCTAACTTCTTTTTCTGGTTCGGTAACAGCCCCCGCATAAGCAAAGTTTTTGTAGATTTGATTATCTAATCGTGTTCGGGTTTGATTTTGATATGCATAATTACTCCTTAGAGGATACGCGCAAAAATCTAATTTATATTTTACTTAACCACTTTTAATTCTTTATTGATCATCCAAGTCTGTAAATAAAGATTCTAAATCTTGACGACCACTAACTACTCGTAAAATTTCAATTCCATCATCAATTATTTGGTAGAGAATAATATATCCATCTAACGGTAAGCCACGTAATCAAGGTTTTATATAAGCATAACTGCGCCCCATCTTAGGAAAACTTGCTAAATTTTGGCACTTTTTATTAAACTCTTTAAATAATTTTTCTCCTGTTTCAAGATTCCGCGTGAGAAAGTAATCAGCAATTTGATTTAAATCCCTAGTTGCAGATGGCGAAATAATATAATTACTCATTCTTATTTATCCCGCGCTTTTTGAAATCTTTCTAATATCTCAGATACTACAGTTTCACCATCCAAACCTTCACCACGTTCAAGTTCAGCAATAGCAACATCAACTTTTTGACGGGTTTCTTCTATCCATTGAGCATATTCAGCGTTTAATTTTTCTAAAAGTCGAAATGCTATATCAGCGACTTCTTCAGGATTCTTATATTTACCTGTCGCCATTTGCGCTTGAATAAATTGTTCGTGTTCGGGTTTAATTTTTATATGCATATTTTTTCCTTATTGACTTTCTTGTTAATCTAACCAAACAACTTAAAAATAATCAAACACCCATCAAAATTCGCAATATTTCCTCAACCTTTACAAGCGTTTCTTCAAAAACAGTACCCCTTTTTTTCTCAAATGTTTCTACGGAAATAGAACGGACATCTTCACATTTAATAAAACTTTGCATTTTTAATCCAGCTTCTGGTGGATTAATTTCAATATGAAAGGGAATAGGTTTGTTTTTAGAAGTTATTGGTAATACAATTGCTAATCCAGATGAACCCTGATTAAATAAGTTCACTGATATTACTAAACAAGGACGTTTCCCTGCTTGTTCGTGTCCACGCACAGGATTTAAATCTATTAGCCAGACTTCCCCTCGTGATATTTTATTCAAGCTTCCTCCAAACCATCAGCTAAAGTATTTTCCCATAATTGCCTTTCTTGTAATTCTTCTTGCCAAGCTTCCGGATTATTGCGTAAAGCATCATAAGCTTTATTCGCTGCTTCAAAAAAACTTGTATGATTTGTTTCTTGATGATAAGCTTCAATTTCTGCGGTAATTTTTTCTTTAGCATTTAACTTTTTCAATACTCGAAATGCTATATCAAGTATCTCTTCAGGATTGTTATATTTACCTGTAGCCATTTGTGCTTGAATAAACTGTTCGTGTTCGGGTTTGATTTTGATATGCATAATAACTCCTCAATTACTTTCTTCTTCATCCAACCAAGCAACTAAATCAGAAACTTCTGAAATATTAAACAAAGCCTTAATTAAAGCCTCTAATTTTTCAACTGATAAAACTTGAACTCGTGCAATAATTGATGAATCAAGTTCGCTAAAACGGTAATTTAATAATGAAATAGACATTTTAAGCGCTTCTTGCTTTCTCCCCTGCTGTAAAATATCTTGATAGATTACTGATTCTTGCATAATATCCTCTCGTAAAAATTGACGAATAATATCTTTTTGAAACCGCAATCCGGCTAAAATTTCCGTACAGCCTGCGATATTTTGTCTTTCCTCTCTATCTGAAATTGTAGCGATTTGTTCGGCTACTTGTCCAAGCAAGCTTTGGGGAGAATCGGTTCGTGCTAATGTTGCTAAAGGTAATAGAGCGGGGTTATTTAAAAATAGCGCTGGTTGTTGTTCCCATATCCGCACTGCTCGATAATGATGTGTGGTTGTATTATCTCGATATTCTTCTGTAAAAACAACTTCGTTTGTCGTCTCCTGGAGAAAAATTACTACCTGGATGACATCACATTTATATTGTCGTTTTAAACGTACTGAATAATCAAGCATTCTAAAGGGTATTGCTGGGGTAGATTGAGGTAAAGTCTGAAATTCAATATGTAAAATTTCGTTTGCTGTTTGTAGAAATATAACGGAATCAGCGCGAATTGGTTCTAGTGTTAATTCGGTTTTTAATACTTCTATATCTTGTGGTTCTACTCCTAACAACTACCGCATAAAATCTCTAGGATATTCTTCAGCTAAATATTTACAAGCATTATCATAACTCATGGAAATGCACCTTTTGAAATATGAGATAGACGACCTCACCACTTCTTTCAAACACCCCTCTCCTTAACAAGGAGAGGGGATGGGGGTGAGGTTTTAGAGTTATTTATTCTCCAACAACTTAACCACATTCTCCGCAATCCTCTCCTCTAATTCCCTTGCTTCCCCATTCAAAAGTTCCAATCCTTCATTCAATTCTCCCAACCTTTCGGCAAAATCAAAATCATCAACAATTTTCTCCGCAACTCCTACATAATGCCCTGGATTTAAACTCCAACCTTGCGCTTCAATATCATCAACTGTGGCGACTTTACACAATCCCGCTATATCTATATAAATACTTTCGGGAAACTTTTCTTGCAGCATTGCATCGGCACCATTAACTGTTTCTACTGCTTCCCCGCGATACAACCTAACGATATTAGCTAAAAACTCTATTTGTTCCGCCGAAAATTCCCGATGGGCTCGATCTATTTGCTGATAAATATTCCTGGCATCAATAAATAACACCTTATTTCTTCTTATCGTATCCGCTTTGCCTTTATCTAAAAACCACAGCGTACAGGGTAAAGTTACCGTATATAAAAAGTTAGAACCAACGGCAATCATTACATCTACCGCACCAGCTTTAATTAATTTTTTGCGAATTTCTAATTCAGAACTGCGGGCATCGCTGGCAGAGTTCGCCATCACAAATCCGGCTCTAACTTTTTCGTTTAAACCACTATAAATAAAGTGAATCCATAGATAATTAGCATTATCAGCCTTCGGCATCCCTAACTCTATAATTCTTGGATCGCCTTCCATCCTTTCTTTATCCACCTTATCAACATTAAACGGTGGATTCGCCATCACAAAATCAAATTTATCAATACTTTTATGAATATCTTCGTAGTAAGTATTTCCTTCCTTAACATCCCCAGATAAACCATTCACAGCCAAGTTCATCTGACAAAGACGTACAGTTTCCCCTACCTTTTCCTGTCCGTAAATACTAATTTCGCTGCTAGGATTCTTCTGGTGACGTTTGACAAAAGACGCGCTTTGGACAAACATTCCACCACTACCACAAGCGGGGTCAAAAATTCTGCCGTGATATGGTTCTAAAATCTCCACAATTAACTTCACAACAGAAGTAGGAGTAAAAAATTCTCCCCCCTTCTGCCCTTCACTCATGGCAAATTTACCCAGAAAATATTCGTAAATCTTCCCGAAAGCATCTCCTGTTAAATCCGTATCTATATCAACCTTACTAAACTTTTTTAATAACTCAACCAGTAAATTATTATCAAAGCGGTTGTAACTTCTAGGTTAAATATTATTTAACTGTGTATTCTCATCTTCAATCGCTTTCATCACGTCATTGATAGCTTTACTAATATCAGCTGCTTCCGGTAAATCCAATAGCTGAGAAAACCGCGCACTTTCCGGTAAAAACATTACGCTTTGAGCTTGATAATCTGCCTTAGAAACACCTCGTCTGCGACTACCTTTATCTTTCAAATCCTTCTCAGCTTCGGTAAACTTCCAATCAGCGTAGCGGAGGAAAATCAAACCCAAAACCGGAACAGAATATTCAGAAGATTTGAGTTTAGAATTAGCCCTTAACTCATCAGCAGCATCCCATAAACGTTTTTCTAAATCGGAGGTGTTAGCAGCCATAAAGGAATAGTAGTCAAAATAACCAAAGTTTTTATTATATAACTTTTAAGCTGTCAACTTGCAAAAGATATAAAAATTTAATTTAACTTGTTTATCAAGGCTAGAGTGTACCCACATCTCCTAAGATCCCCCTAAATCCCCCTTAAAAAGGGGGACTTCAATTTTTATTCCACCTTAAAAAAGGGCGACTTTAACTTCTATTCCCGTCTTTTTAAGGGGTAGGCTGTTGACTTTGATAGAATTTCCGCGTGCTTCGTTCATACAATTTTTATGTCGGTAATAATCGCAACACAAATCCCTCACCCCGCCCTGGCGGGCACCCCTCTCCCAAGCTTGGGAGAGGGGAGGGGGAGAGGGCATTATTTTGAACACCAACGCACTTTTTGCATGAATTTTTATCTTTTAAAAAGGTACAGAGTCAACACCGTAAACTTATTAAGGAGAGGGAACGAAGGTGAGTGAGGTCAATTTTAATCTACATCCACAGCGTGCTGCTTCAATTCATCCAAAGAAGCATACTCTAATGTAGATGCATGAGTAGCCGCCAAATCTACCTTCGGTGCAACTCCATCATCCATCGCTTCCTTCCAACGAGAAGCACACAAACACCATTTATCTCCAGCTTTCAAACCAGGAAACTCATACATTGGTCTTGGCGTACTCAAATCATTTCCCATAGACTTGGTATAGGTGAGAAACTCTTCCGTCATTTGGGCACAAACAGTATGTGCCCCGAAATCACCAGCACCCGTATCGCACACACCATTGCGGTAATATCCCGTCATCGGAGAAGTACAGCAAACTTCAAGCTTTTCTCCAAGCACATTTTTTGCGTCAGACATATCAATTAACAATGAACAATTATCAATTATCAATTATCAATTATCAACCCATTTAAAGAGGTTTGGACATTGAATTTATATAAAACCTCAGTTATCAATAGTCGCTATTCACACAGATTACAAGCTTGTATGAATTCTTCATTGTTCATTGTTGATTGTTCATTGTTCATTGTTATCCCCAATTAACCTGCTTCCTCTCCTTAACAACCTGCTGATAAACTCTTTCCGTTTCTTTACCGATTTTCGCCCAATTAAACCGCTTTTCTAAATCTTCGTAAGCGTTGTCTCTCAACCACTGACAATAACCGGGATTTTTCAAAACTTCCAAAATTCCCCAAGCCAAAGAATCTGGATTATTAACGTAAGTAATCACACCTGTTTTCGTATGTTGAACAACTTCTGGTAAACCGCCGGTATTGGAAACTACTACTGGAACCTTAGCGGCGAAACTCTCTAATGCGACTATACCAAAGGGTTCGTAAAGACTAGGGAAAACTGCACAGTCGGCGATTGTTTGAAATTTGTCTAAGTATTCATCAGCCATAAAGCCGGTAAAATAGCATTTATGCCAAATTCCCAAATCCCAAGCTTGTTTTTTAAGCTGGCTGGTATCTCCACCACCGATAATTACAAATTTAACTTTACCTGCCATTTCCGAAAGTACTTGAGGAGCGGCGTTTAATAATACAGATATACCTTTTTCATAGGTCATACGACCAACATAATAAACGATTTTCTCGTCATCTTCGGCAAAATTACGGCGGAAATCTTCTGTATGAAACTGTTGATGAAGCTGTTTCTTTTCGGCACGAATTCCGTTATAAATTACGTCAATTTTATCCCAAGGGCTTTTTAAGGAGCTTTCGATTTCCCGACGCATATAGTTAGTACAAACGATAACTCGCCAAGCTTCAAAAGTTAATTCTTGTTCTTTACGATGGATATAGCTTTGATTATGATTGTGAACACCGTTATTTCTTCCGGATTCTGTGGCGTGGATGGTAGCAATTAATGGAACTTTGAAAGTATGTTTTAATGCAATAGCCGCATCACCAACTAACCAATCATGAGCGTGAATTAAATCGAAAGGGCCTTCCTCTAAGATCAATTTACCACCTTGTCGCCCCATGCTTTGATTCATGTTGACAATCCAGTGAAAAAAGTCATTACTCTCAGCTACAGGTACCCGATGTATTTTTATTCCTTCGACTTCCTCATAAAGTGGCGCTTCCCCAAATTCGGGAGTTATTAAGTAAACTGAATGCCCTAACTTTGCTAATTCCGGATATAATTCCCCTACATGGCGGGCAATTCCACCAACAATACGAGGTGGAAACTCCCAACTTAATACTAGTATTTTCATATATTTATCCCAAGCCGTTACGAATAGTTTAATTATTTGACTGATTAAAATAATTAAAGGTGCGATCGCTAATTTTGACGGGAGTAGAATTACTCATTTTTGACTAGTTATAACAATTTGGTGACGAAAACAGTGAACAGTGAACAGTTACCAGTGAACAGTTAGGAGTTAGTAGCAAGTACCCCTCTACCTAGGCTGTTGACTCTGTACCTTTTTAGAGGTTAAAAATTCATGCAAAAAACGTGTTGGTGTTTAAGATAATGCCCTCTCCCCCTTCCCCTCTACGCCACTTACTACAACGGAGGGAGCCTCCGCAACGTAGTGGCTCCCAAAATTTGGGAGAGGGGTGCCCGCCAGGGCGGGGTGAGGGAAGTATGTTGCGATTTTGACCGATATAAAAGTTGTATGAACTTTAAGCGTAGAAATTCTATCAAAGTCAACACCCTACCCTCTACCCCCTCTCTCTTCAAACCTGCTCCCGAAACTTCACCCATTCATCCACAGCTTTTTCGTCGGAAACTGCGTCTTTTTTCAATAAAATTACGCCATCTCTAAAGTCAATTATTCCATATTCTTGATTATTCGTGACTTTATCGACGAAATCTATTAATTGCTTTAATAATCCCCTATCTCCTCGAAAAGCTGGTGCATATTGTTGTAATTGCCATAAGTCGGCAATTGCATAATCCATTTTTACTACTTTCTGGTTGTCGTTTCGCAATTCCAACATTGGTAAACGAAGAATTTGCCGACGATTTGAAAGGTGAGGTACTAGATAAGTGGTTGCAGATACGCCCGCATCTGGGGGGATTTGCGCTAGTAAAGGGCGAATTCCTTTGTTAACGTGATTCCATTGTGTCGGTAAGGAAACGTGTACCCAAGGATCGACTGAATCGGGTATGGCAAAGTAAAAGGTACGATTGGGATTTGATGTAAAGCTAAAAATTAACGATAAACTAATACAAAATATCCAAAAGCGACGAAATGACGGGTTAAATGTTTTGGGATGTTTTGCCCACCAAAGTATTGCGCCGTAACACAATCCTGGTACTACACTTAATGCGTAGCGAATGGTAATTGCTAACACCGAATCACCTTTACCCAAAAGCAATTTTAATAAAGGAAATCCGGCGATACTCCAAGAAGCTGGGGCAATTGCAGGTATAAATGCAAAAGGCAATAGCTGACCGAGTAAATACCGAATTGTTCTATCTACCGGGGTAACTAACTCTACTAATAATCGAACCGGATTGCTGACTATTCCCCAAATAACATCTAAGGTAGTTGCTTCTTCAGCATCAACATATTGTCCGAATCTTTCCAACATAAACCGCTTAGAAATATCATCGGAAAACAGCGGCATAATTAAGTTTGTTAGCAGCAGCATATACCCAAAACTAAAGGTACAAACCGCTAAACCATTACGAGGAAAGCGTTTACTCAAAACCATGTAAACACCTACGCCAAATAAACTAACTCCCGCATCTTCTCGCACCAAAACGATTAATCCAGCCATCAGCCAAAACAGCCACCACCAGCGTTTCTCCATTGCCAAAAGCAAAGTAAAAATAAACAGTGGAATTTGACTGATATCGTGAAAATTACATAAAGTCGGCCCAATTACAGCATTTGCAGCATAATAGCTACTGGCGATCGCCACCGCTAATGGAGGTTCTAGATATTGGCGTGCTAATACGTAAAGCATCAAACCACCAGCAGTTATCAGCGTTACTAGCAACACCGCCAAAGTCGCCGCATTCGGAAACAATGCATATATCGGTGCCCAAAGTAACAAAGCTGGAGTAAAATGCTGCCCTAACCGATGATAAAAGACGGTAGGAACTTCCGAGGCATGGACAACATTAGTCGAAAGACTTGAAGATAAAGAACTTTGAAAAAATCGTCCGTGGATATTATTCCAAAAAACCTGATTAAAAATACCTTGGTCAAAAGATGCGTAAAAGCTAAAATATCTGTTTAATACCAGTACCAGACATATAACAAAGAATACTCCCGCAATGGGAAGAACGGGTTTAATAAAAGTAAATAAATTTGATAAATTTAACCTTGACTTAGAAATAGATATAGTTTCTTGCAATTTCGACTACCTCACTTACTTATCTCGATAATGAAAAAGTTAATTTTCATGTTCCAAGATGCAAATATTATAGGTCAAAGCTCAAAGGTGTAATAACCTACAATTGTTAATTCCTAACTCCTAACTCCTAATTCCTAATTCCTAACTCCTAACTCTTTCCCCCCTTTCTCCTGCTAGAAGTAAAATATAATTCACAATCTTGCACCATTGTCGTTAAGCCCCGACACCCGCCTTGTAAGCCGGAGGCTTTCTCGCAGAGAAATCAATTTCAAGGCTGATATACAAAGTACGTTAAAACGTACTAAAATCCTTGTCCAGTCTGATTTATCAGACTTTGTGTATAAGCCGCTTAATTTATTCCAAGGCGGTTGTGATAGCTGACTGCAAATGGTGCAAGATGTAAGATATAAGTGACTTACGATTCCCAGAAAATGCCTAATTTAATTACCGATACTAAAAACTTACTTACCGATCTAATAGCTCGTTATTCTAAGAAAGTTGATTATTTAATGATTCGCCTTGAGGAAGCTGAGGGGGCTGACATCATATTGCGTGGCGATAAGGTGGAAACTCTTAGCGAATGTATTTCAGTTGGTGGACAAGTAAGGGCTTGTTATAAGGGTGGATGGGGATTAAGTAGCTTTAATAATCTTGCCACTATTGAAGACCGAATTCAAGAAGCGATCGCAGCAGCACGAATTGTCGGGGATGAGGAAACTATATTAGCTCCCATAAATCCGGTGCAGGCAGTATGTGAATTGCCTTTAACGGGTACCGATCCCAGAAATATATCTTTGAGTCAAAAGAAAGATTTGTGTGACAAATACACCGATTTGCTCAAAAGTATAGATCATCGCATTACTACCACCTCAGTACGTTATGGCGATAGCGCTCAAAAAGTAATTATTGCTACTAGTGAAGGCACTTTTATCGAGCAATCTTGGGTGGATATGGAAATGCGTTTTGCTGCTACCGCTAGAAATGGCGATACAGTTCAAACCGGAAGAGAAACTACAGGCTCTCGTAAAGCTTTTGAAGATTTAACTAGTTTAGATGAGCAAGTTACTAGCGCTGCACGTAGAGCAATAGAGGCTTTATCGCTACCTTCAGTCAAAGGCAATACTTATACTGTTGTCATCGATCCAGTTCTTACTGGCTTATTTGTTCACGAAGCTTTCGGACACCTTTCTGAAGCAGATATGGCTTATGAAAACCCGGATGTTTTGGAAGTAATGAGCCTGGGAAGAAGATTTGGTAATCAAGAATTACAGATTTTTGATGGTGCCGCACCGGAAGGACATCGCGGTAGTTATTATTATGATGATGAAGGAACCCCAGCAACCACTACTCAATTAATCAAAGATGGAATTTTAGTAGGAAGATTGCATTCACGCGAAACAGCAGGCAAATTAAACGAAACTCCTACCGGAAATTCTCGCTGTCTTAGTTATCAATACGCTCCCATAGTAAGAATGACAAATACCTGGATAGAAAGAGGAAAAACTCCCGTAAATGACTTATTTTCCGGAATAAAAGAAGGAGTTTACGCCAAAAACTGGCTGGGTGGAATGACTAACGGGGAAATGTTCACCTTTGGGGCTGGTGAAGCGTGGATGATTAGAAATGGTGAAATAGCCGAACCCGTTAAAGATGTCACCCTTTCCGGTAACGTGTTTCAAACTTTAAAAGATATCGAAGGCATCGGAGACGACTTCTACTGGGATGAATCCGGCGGTTGCGGAAAAGGCGGACAAAACGGTTTACCCGTAGGTTGCGGCGGCCCCAGTTTGAGGATAAAAGATGTAGTAGTAGGAGGGGAAGCGGGGTAAGGAGTTAGGAGTTAGGAGTTAGGAGTTGGTAGTTGGTAATTGGTAATTGATAATTGGTAACTGGAAATGACAACTTTTGCGAGAAGAAATGTAAATAAAATTCCACTTTTGGAAAGTGGAGATAGACTAACGCGCTATGAATTTGAACGACGTTATACCGCAATGCCCGATAATAAAAAAGCGGAATTAATTGAAGGAATCGTTTATATGGCATCACCATTACGCATAAGAAGTCATGGAGAACCTCATGCTAACCTGATTCTTTGGTTGGGAACTTATAAAATTACAGTTCCAGGTTTAATTTTAGGTGACAATTCTACAGTGCGTTTAGATTTAGACAACGAACCACAACCCGATGTTGTATTGTTAATAGATGAAAAATCGGGGGGACGAGCGCGTATTAGTGAAGATGATTATATAGAAGGGGCACCGGAGTTAGTCGCTGAAGTTGCTGCTAGTAGTGCATCTAATGATTTACACGACAAGAAAAATGCTTATCGTCGCAATGGTGTTTTAGAATATATTGTTTGGCAGGTTTTTGAAAACAAACTTGATTGGTTTTATTTACAAGATGGTGAATACGTATCATTAGAACCTGATACAGAAGGAGTTATTAAAAGTAAAATATTTCCTGGTTTATGGTTAGCTGCTTCCGCATTACTTACAGAAGATATGAACCAGGTTATTCAAGTTTTACAACAAGGTTTGAAAACAATTATCAATGAACAATGAACAGTGAACAGTGAACAGTTGAGATAAGCTTGTAAAAAGTTAAATAATTCACAACCTATAATTGATAATTGATAATTGTTTACTGTCTAAATATGGCGATATCTACTTGTTGCAATAACTTTTCTAGATTTGAATTATTATCTAAAACAATATCGGCTTTTTTCTTCTTTTGGGCTAAAGACATTTGACTGCTAATTCTTGCTTGCGCTTGTTCGGCGGTTAGCTGATTTCGCTGCATCAATCTTTCTAACTGCTGTTTTTCGGAACAAGTTACTACCCAAATTTCCGTTACCAAGTCTGTCATACCCGCTTCAAATAATAAAGGCACAACTGCGGCTAGAGTTTTTGCTGGTGTTTCTTTGATTGCCAGAGAAAGGCGATCGCTAACGTAGGGATGAATCAAGCTATCTATCCACAAGCGTTCTTCTTGCTGGTTAAAGATGATTTCACCTAACTTTTCTCGGTTAAGGCTACCATCAGCGAGTAAAATTTGCTCTCCGTGACGTTTGACTATTTGCTCTAGAAGCGGTGAATTAACGGCAACAGCTTCTCTAGCATAAATATCTGCATCTAAAATCGGTAGGTTATAAGCATTTGCCAAATAATCTGCAACAGTCGTTTTACCCGTAGCTATACCACCAGTTAAACCGATAACACGTTTCATATATAGAAAATTAGGAATGGGACTTGATTGATAACAATCTATTATCTACTAAAGATTCGCGATCGTCCCGAAATACAGTCTATCCCCATTCCCTTTTACCAATTACCAATTACCAGTTACCTCAAATTTCCTGCCCAATCAATAATTGCTTGAGTCAATCCTTCCAAGGTGTATTCAGAAGCTTCAACGTCTACTCTTCCAAAGTATTTTTGACAAGCTTTAGAAGTTTGAGGCCCTATGGAAGCAATACAAACTTCTTCTAAATAGTTAGATACTACAGATGGTTGATTATCTTCTGAATTATCTGAAAATATTTTTTCTGCTAATTGATTAAAAAACTTTACCGTCTTAGAACTAGCAAAAGTAATTACATCAATTGTTCCACTTTGCAAAGCTAATTCAGCAGCAACAGGTATATCATCAGGGCAGCAAGATTGATATGCTGCCACCTCCACAACTTCTGCTCCTTGATTTCTAAATTCTCTGACTAAATCTTCTCTTCCACCACTTTCTACTCTAGGAAATAAAACTTTTTTACCCGCAAGTTGTTCGGGAAAATGTTCGACTAGAGAATCGGCGATGAAATTAGGCGGAATAAAATCGGGCTGTAAACTATGATTTTTGAGACTTTGAGCGGTTTTCTCTCCAACAACAGCAATTTTTAAACTAGCCAAAGTTCGCACATCTTTTTCTAATGCTATTAATCTCTCAAAAAAGTAATTTATGCCGTTACTAGAAGTAAGAATTAACCAGTCGAATTCGGATAAATTAATAATTGCATTGTCTAAAGCCTCCCAACTTGAAGGAGGACAAATTTCTAATGCAGGCATTTCAATAACGTTAGCTCCAGTAGCTAAAATCATTTGAGCAAATTGACTCGATTGTCCCACCGAACGAGTAATTAGAACAGTTTTTCCACTTAAAGGTAAAGTGGTTGATACCGTTGCAGAAACTTGGGAAGATGAATTTAGTGGCATAGATTTTGGAGTGCAAAGCGTCTCTATGATAGGGAAGCATCTAACTACATAATTACATCTTCTCAGAAAACTTGGCATAGCTTACTACTTCTCCAATCACAATTACTGCCGGAGACAAACGCACCGTCTTTACTTGTTCCACAATTGTGGAACAATTAGCAATCCATATCTGTTGAGAGGCGGTACCAGCTTTACGAATAATTGCAACTGGAGTAAGCTTATTTTTCCCATATCTAATTAATTGCTGTATTATTTCACCGAGATGCTGTCCACCCATTAACAGTACCAAGGTATCTAACCTCGAAAGCGCTTCCCAATCGAGAATATCCGGTTGATGAGCGCTTAATACAGCGAAACATCTACTTACCTCTGCATCCGTAAGCGGAATCCCTGCAAGCAAAGGTGCAGCTAAAGCCGAAGAAATACCCGGAATCACTTCAAAATCACAGCCAGCAGTTTCTAAAGCTTGAATTTCCAATATGCAGCGACCAAAAATAAATGGATCTCCAGATTTCAGCCTTATAACAAGCCTTCCTTGCTGACAATATTTAACTAATAAATCATTAATTTCTGATTGAGGAGTACTTGGTAAACCACCGCGCTTACCTACATCAATTTTCACACAATCATCTGGTACTAATTCCAGCAATTGCTCGTTTACCAAAGCATCATAAATCAATACCTCGGCTTTAGCTAATAATCGATAAGCCTTCACCGTTAAATAATCAACATCTCCTGGCCCGGCACCTACAAGGTATACTTTACCATCAGGTTTCATAAGATTTTAACAACGGATGCTTTTGTTTTAGATTTTAGATTTTAGATTTTAGATTAGGGAGTTAAGAAGTAGGAGTTAGGAATTAGGAGTTAGGAATTTTCTCCCCATCTCCCCATCTCCCCATCTCCCTATCACCCCCTCCCCAATGCCCAATGCCCTATTTCCGATTTAATTTTTCTAACAACTGACTAACTTCTTCTGCTTTCTCAGGTTGACGCTTTTGTAATACTTCTTTAGCTTTTTGTAAATATTCAATTGCTTCCGATTGCTTATCTTGCTGCATATAAATTCGACTCAAACGTAAATAAGCATCAGCCTTTTTAGGTGCGCGTTCAATTACTTCTTTGTACTTTTCAATAGCATCTTCTACCTTTCCTTGTCTTAACAAAGAGTCCCCTAAAAGTAAGCGAACAACATCGTTACTTACATTAATAGAAGTTACTTGACGAAAAACTGCTTCTGCATTTTCATAATCTTTCTGCTGATATAAATCCAGTCCTTTTTGAAATAAATTAGAAGTTCTTAAAGTCTTCCAAGCAAAATAAATCAAAAGAGAAATACTTGAAATAACTATAACAGCAGGAATAATAGTGTTTAATTGCGGATTTTCTAGCATAGGTAAAAATAATAATAGTTAGGAATTAGGAGTTAGGAGTTAGGAGTTAGGAGTTAGGAGTTAAAAAACTAAGAGGATGTTTTAAAAGTCAATAAAAATACTAAAAACCTCTCTCCTACGAGGAGAGAGACTTTTAATCCCCCATTCCCTCGTAGGGAAGGGGTAGGGGGTTAGGTTTCCAAAATGCTGTAGGTAAAACATAATCCTTCTAAAACATCCTCTAAAAATCTTATTTAGTCATCTTAAGATGACTTTCGCTGTTAGCCGGGGAATGCAATTCCCCGGTAGATGTGAAGAAATATTAGTAAGTTTTAACCTAACAAACAAGAAATAGGAAAAATCAAATATTCAAGATAAAACAACTTCCAAATAAACTTGTAAGCACTTGTGATCGAACTTTTATCTTGTAAATCGGTTTGCTGAGTGCGCCACCACATGAAACCTAATATTACAACATGAACCGATACGACAAATATTGAATTCACCCCTGCAAAGCCCAGCAGCCCTAACAAAATCATCCCAGCGTAACAAGCAGTTAGCAGCCAGCGAGAGAGATTAAAAACAGTTTCCTTGCCTAACTTTATAGTGAAAGTGGTGATATTGTACTGGCGATCGCCTTCCATATCGGGAATATCTTTAAAGATTGCGATCGCGATTGTAAATACCAAAATAAATGCTGTTAGAGCATATACGGTAAGTGGAATTGATTGTTTGGCTTGCAGTACCCAAGAGAAATGCAGAAATAATCCTAAATTAACAATTGCTCCTCGTACTGAAAAAATACAAATTGCGGCCCAAAAAGGAAATCGTTTTAAACGAATTGGCGGTAAAGAATAAGCCGTGCCGATAGCTAAACTAATAGCCACCATTCCAAATAAAAAAGGCCCTGAAAACCAAGATAACGAGAGAGCTAAAATACCCGTAGTAATTACGATAATTTCTCCCGTGCGTTGCGTAAACTCCCCAGAAGCAACGGGTAAATGCGGTTTATTAATCTTGTCAATTTCTACATCTTGCAGTTGATTAAGTCCAACAATATAGACATTTCCTAACAAACAAGCTACCCAAGCACCAACAACAGACACCAAGGAATAAGAATTTGGGAATGGAAAATTAGTATTACTTAAAGCAACAGCAATTATATACACTCCCAAAACGCTCAAACTCGTACCATAAATTGTATGAGGACGAGAAAACTTCCAAAAAGCGTAAAGCCAATTACTTTGCAACCCTGTTTGTGAAACTTGACTCATGATGATTTTGGATTTTAGATTTTAGATTTTAGATTTTAGATTAAATCGGGCATTGGGCATTGGGCATGGGAGATGGGTAATTGGTAATTGGTAATTGGGCATAAGAATTAAAAACTCCCCTTGTCCCCTTGTCCCCTTGTCCCCCTCTACCCCCTCACTCCTTACTCCCAACCAGCAAACCAAATTTAATCAAACCACTTTCATAGCCTTTACGCATTAAACCCAAACTCATTGCCCCTTGAATGGTTTTCCAACCAGCACGCAGTAAACCGAAAAATGCTTTAGGTGTAAATGCGGAATCAATTACCACATTCCAGAAAGGTGCTACAGCTTCCGACCAATCCGCCGTGCGAATATTCTGTAAAGGTAGTAAGCAGGCGATCGCTTCATAATCTGCTAAGGAAATTACGTATGGTAAGCAATAAACCTCATAAATCTGCTCTAAATGCTTTTTTTCTTCTGCACTTAAAGGGGATTCATCCGTGGAACGATGACACCATGTCACCAAAATCAACTTTCCACCCGGCTTAAGTACTCGGTAGCATTCTTGCATCAATCTGTTTTTATCCGGCATATGCTCGCCGCTTTCCAAAGACCAAACTAAATCGAAACTGTTGTCCTCGAAGGGCATATTTAAGGCATCTGCTACTTGAAAATTAGTTCTATCCTGTAAACCAAATTCAACAGCCCGTTCAGAAGCCCTTTGTGCCTGTACCGGACTCAAAGTTATACCAGTAGCCGCAGCGTTGAACTTCTGGGCTAAATACAAAGAACTTCCACCGATACCGCAACCCACATCTAAAATATTCTCGGCTTGCTGTACCTGTGCCCATTGCAGCAATTCCTCAATCAAATCAATTTGTGCTTGACGGCGGTTTTTCTGTTGCTTACCATCCGCACCATAATAACCGTGGTGCATATGCTCCCCCCATATATCTTCCCAAAGTCCGGAAGAAGCATCGTAGAACTGCTGAATTTGCTGGCTTAGTGTTGCACTCATGAGTAAAGCAATGTGTTTTGACTGTAGGAAAATAAAAAAACATATATTGGTAGGCTACCATGAGTATTTTTAATTAGAGCGGGATGTTTTGTTTCTATAAGGAAAAATACTCCATCCGCAATAAGATGGAATCATTCCTAATTTTCGCTTTATATGACTGCTGCTAATTTCAGATTTAATTTGAATAAGCCCCTTGCTTTCAAACAGGAGATAATAAGCGTAAATTCCCAAATTAAGGAGTCTTAAATTTAAAATCAAAAAGCTGCAAACCCCTTCTTTTAATAGGAAAACAGCATAATCCAAAATCTAAAATCTAAAATCTAAAATCTAAAATCCAAAATTGATATGACCGCTTCTCAAAAAATTTGCTTTGGCTTTGTAGCAGTTATTACTGTAGGAACTTTCCTATTGATGATGCCTTTTTCTACAGCTACAGGTACGTGGAATAGTCCAATAGTGGCTTTTTTTACAGCAACTTCAGCCGTTTGCGTAACGGGTTTGGCAGTCGCAGATACTGGTACTTATTTTTCCTTTTGGGGTCAGTTGTTCATTATGTTACTCGCACAAGTGGGCGGGTTGGGCTACATGACATTTACAACCTTCCTAATTATGTTGACTGGGCGTAGATTCGATCTAAGACATAAAATTGCCATTCAACAAGCTTTAGATCGGCGACAAATGGAAGGTAGCGGTAATATTATTCGTTCCATTATCGCCGTCACATTATTTTTTGAAATCACCGGAATATTTTTATTACTTATTGTATTTGTTCCCGATTTTGGCTGGGATAAAGGAATGTGGCTGGCAATTTTTCACAGCGTTAGTGCTTGGAATAATGCCGGTTTTAGCTTGTTTTCAAATAGCTTGGTTGATTACAATTATTCAGCTTTATTAGTGTTTACGATTTCTGGTTTAGTTATCTTCGGAGGAATTGGATATCAAGTAATTTTAGAAATCTTTTTTGGGTTGCGCGATCGCCTACGCAGAAAACAGCGCAATATAGTGCTATCACTTGATTACAAAGTTGCGGTTAGTACATCAATATTTTTCTTGTTTTTAGGAACCTTGGCCTTCTTTTTGGTAGAGGTCAGAAATACTGAAACCATAAGGAATCTCAGTTTACGCAGCCAATTTCTAGCAGCTTGGTTTCAATCTATGACTACCAGAACTGCTGGTTTCAATAGCATTGATATTGGTGCTATGACAAATGCCGGACTTTTTATTACTATTGCTTTTATGTTTGTAGGAGCAAGCCCAGGAGGTACTGGAGGTGGAATGAAAACTACCACTATTCGAGTACTTACTAGTTGTACTAAATCAATTCTTCAAGGTAAACAAGAAGTCTTACTTTACGAACGCCGCATCGCTGTATCTTTAATATTAAAAGCCGTCGGTGTGGTAGTTGGTTCTGTAACTGCTGTAATTATCTGCACTATTTTAATATCAATTACAGATCCCACATTTGACTTTATCCAAATTTTGTTTGAAGTAGTTTCAGCTTATGCAACTGTAGGGCTTTCCACAGGCATAACTGGCGATTTTTCTATTTGGGGCAAATTAATATTAATCCTGACTATGTATATGGGAAGAGTTGGTGTTTTACTGTTAATGTCCGCCGTACTTGGCGACCCCAAACCCACTAATATTCATTATCCCGAAGAAAATTTACTTGTGGGATAATTGTCTACAAAAAGTTCTCAGTTTACGGTTGTTTAGGATTGATAATTGTTTATAGCTGTAAACCGTTAAATGCCCATCAAATCTATGGCTGAATGTCACAAATAATAGATATTCATAATTAAACTAAAAATTTAGATAAATATATTGTTATTAATTACTTTTTATGCTAAGTTTCTTGTTGAAAAACTATAAAAAGTAATTGTAACAAGTACGTTACAGCAAATATGTAAAATCTAAATTCTATCGATCGCAAATGATAAAATAAGTACAGTCGGGCAAAAAAATGATTTTAAAGTTATTGGTTATGACCGATTTTTTAAATTATACAAACACTGTAATAATTAAGGATCAAAACAGTGAATCTGTCCTCATTAGGGTTTTTTCGTTCTTTAAATAAAAGCAATCAGCAATTCGCGGTGATTGGCTTAGGACGTTTTGGTCGTTCTGTTTGCTCAACTTTACATAGATTAGGTTATGAAGTATTAGCAACAGATATTGATGAAAAGCGTGTTTCTCAAGCCTTAACAGAAGAAATAACTGGTCATGCTTTACAGTTAGATTCAACAGAACCAGCTGCACTCAAAGAAGCAGGTATTTTTGAGTTTGATACTGTAATCATCGCAATCGGTAACTATATTCAAGAAAGTATTATCACAACTTTAAACGTCAAAGAAGGTGGCGTAAAAAACGTAGTAGCCAAAGCTTCCAGCGAAGTTCACTGTAAATTATTACGAAAAGTTGGCGCAGACAGAGTTGTTTTTCCCGAACATGAAGCCGGTTCTGCTTTAGCACAAACACTTACAAAACCCGCCATATTAGATACATTCGACCTCGATCCCGATAACAGTATTGTTGAAATAGCCATACCCGATGAATTTGATGGTAAAACAGTTGCCGAACTACAGCTTCGCAACCGCTATGGGTTAAATGTATTAGCAATAAGCAATAGACACGATGGTGTTGATGATGAAAAATTTATCATTAATCCAGACCCCCACAAGCGTTTTGAAAAAGGTTCAACAATGGTAGTAATTGGTCATAATAAAGATATAGACCGTTTGCCGATTTAGTATTTTGAAGTCGAAGGATTAGGGAGCTGAAAGCAGGGAGTAGAAACAGAAAAATATACAGGTAATAGAGACAAATTTTGTTTAATTACTTTGTAATTTATAGTAGTTCCAATTCCTAACTCCCTACTCCCTATTCCCTATTGCCCATTCCCCATTCCTAACCATAAGCTTCCCAAGATAAATCGATTAATCCATCTAAAATTGCTGCTGCTACCGTCGCCCCACCTTTACAACTTTTGATTGTAATATTGGGTATTGAAAATTCGTTTAAACTTTGTTTGATTGAATTCATATCAATAAACTTTGGGGGTGTAGCAATTATTAAAACAGGTCTAATTTTGTCCGCTTTAATTAAATCCAATAACGTTGTTAGGGCTGTTGTTGCTTGCCCCACTACAAAAATGCCCTCTGGATAACGCTTAGCTAAAGTTTCCATTCCCCAAGCAGCAAGAGTTTTTTCTTTCTGAGGACGAGTTTGAGCTTCTACAGCAGAATATACTGGATTAGCAAAAGTATTTTGTACTACTCGTGCAATACCAGCTTGTATGGGAGCATCATCTACAACAATACTGCTCCGCGATGCTAATGCTGCTGCTGAAGCTTGCAAAGCACGTTCGGAAAATTGAATCAAAGATTTATACTCAAAGTCACCAGTTGCGTAAATAACTCTTCTCACAATTTCGTACTCTGCCGGTGAAAAATGGCAATTTTCCTGTTTAAAGCTATCATCACCTGAGTGCATAAGAGCTAAAAAACCACCAATTTCTTTATCTATGGTGGCTAAACTTTGAGCATCCGTTAAGTGCCATTCCATCTTCTGCTTCCCTGGTATCAATTATCAATTATCAATTATCAATTATCAATCTTCATTCACAAGCTGTAGAAAATTAATTTTTGCGTGTTTATAAGAAGAATGTACAGAACAGACTAGTCTTATACAATCTTATACAAATAGGACTTAGAGTTAAAAGTTAAATCAAGAATTTATAACTCCTAACTCCTAAATTTTAACTCCTAACTCCCAATTCCTAACTCCGTGAGCTAAATTATGTTTCCGAAGGAGTGGAACGATTGAGAACAGGAGTCAAGTAAGCAACCAAAACTCCAATTAGAAAACCGGAAATATTGCGAACCAAAGGTAGCCAATCAGAAGTACGAGTCACCACAGGACCAATTCCGAAAGCAATAAACAAAATTCCCCACAAAGGAGAAAAGATTAATGCCCATTGCCAAGCAACAACTTGCCCTTCTTCTCTGGGTTGAGCTGCAAAACCGCAAATAACTCCACCAATAACCGAAGTAATTAAAGTAAGAATCCACTGTTCCCGTGGTAATCCTGGAACAACATTACAGCCACCTTGACGCAAACAACCTTCTACAGTTTGTAAAGCTTGAATAATAGCTCCATCTTCACCTTTTTCTCGTACAAAATATAAGTTTCCGAAACGAGTTTGTAATTCTATCCAAAAAGTGCGCGGTAGCAATTCATAAACATCATCTCCCACCGCAAAACTGAGAATATTACCACCACGAGAATCAGCTACAAGTAAAATGCTGTGGTCATTCAAACCCCAAAACTTGATTACCGCTCTACCTGGAGTTCGGTCATACTGAGTGAGTACTCGCAACTGCCAACCAGTTTCCTCTTCAAAATCGTTAAGTTCTTTAACTAAGTTTTCTTTTTGAACAACATTAAGAGCTTTGCCTAAATCTACAACTGGTGTAACTTCGTCGGGCAGCAATTCTGGATTGTCGTAAGCATATGCCGGACTCGAATTTGTTATCCAAATCGAGCCAGCTAAAAATAATACCGTCAAAAATGTGAAAAATTTTCGCCAAAAACTATTATGCATGGGCTTTTTATATAAATTTCAACACTGAAATTGAGCAAATTGTTTCTAAAGGTAAGAAAAATTATGATAGCTCTTTACACTTTGTAACCTTATTCTAATTTATTTTACGTTCAACTCAGCATAACGTTCGCTGATAACGTCAATTATTACAGCTACAATCTCTCTGAGAACTCGATCCTGTGCTAAAAGCAAGCCAAAGCAGACTTGATAGACTGATTATCTAAAATTATTTGAATAAAATATAAAGCGGTTTTCAGTTGGGTGCAATACAGGCTCAACCTAGGCTGTTGACTTTGATAGAATTTCTCCGTTTTTATTCATACAGTTTTTATGTCGGTAACAACCATAATCTTTTTCCCTCACCCCGCCTCCGGCACCCCTCTCCCAAGCTTGGGAGAGGGGAAGGGGGAGAGGGCAATATCTTGAACACCAACACGTTTTTTGCATGAATAGTTTGCTGAGCTATGGTAGCCGTAATTATTAAACCAACCTTTGAAAATATTGAAAATTATTAAAATAGCCGATAAAACAAGCTACTGGTTTTCACCATCTTTTATTTTCAGTACGGGGGTTTGATTTTCCTTTAAACCAACAAGTTGAGAGCAACCTAATTCAAAAGCAAATTCTACGTCTTCCCCTGCTGCTAAAGCATCGTAAAACGCAACAGCAAAATTAATCGCGGCTTTATCCCCAATTGCTTGATTCATCCCAACTACATAGTTAATATGTTGACTAATAGCTTCGGCTTGTACTTCTGAATAACAAGCGTTTAGCACCACACATTCCACACCTTTTTTGGCAAATAGTTTAAACAAACTTGCCAAAGTCTCTGCTTCTACAAAAGCTGTCATTCCGGTTTCATCTTCGAGAAGAATACCATCTTCTCCTGCACCATGTCCGCAGAAGTGAATAATCTGGGGTTGAGTATCTAAAATTGCTCGGTAGAAGTCTCGTTGACGCACCGCTAATTTCATCTCTAATTTGAATTGCTCTCGCTTATTAGCACGTCGCAATCCTTCATCAATTTCTCGGATTTCCTCTTCTAGTCGGAGTCTGGAGGTATTTTTAGGGTTTGCTGCGAGAATTAAAATTGTTTTTATATTAGTGCTATTACTTGTTTTCGAGGTATATTTTTGTTTATTTAATTGGGCAATTTCTTGGGTGACTTTATCCCGTTCCCTTTCAGCTTCTTGAATCTGCTTGTCTAGTTGGAAAATAACTGCTGCACTTGTTTCGATTGCTTTAGCTGTTCGCAAACGAATTATCTTATCTTCTAGTAAATCCTGGATTTTTTGTAGTTCGTTGAGTTTGTGGTGTGAGGGCATTAGTTAGTTTATTGTTGGAAATTGCTAAATACTATCTGGATCGATATTTAATTCTCGCAACTTGCAGCCAATTTTTCTGCTTGTTCTTCTGGTGTGGGAACTAACTTTCCTTCTGGTGTAAAATATCGCAATAGTCCTTCGTGAATACCCAGGTATAACTCTAACTGTCTACTCCACAAATATCCTTGTTCGTTAGGTTGTAAAGGTTCGTATTCACCATCGACTAAATGAAATCCGGCAAATTCTAGACCATCTTCTGCGATCGCTTGGGATATATCTACTTCTTTGGCTAGGGACATGGCTAAGACTGGGAAGGTACTATGGGCTTATCTTAGCGCTAGGATGTAGAGCGATCGCATTAGCCGAATCGAAGTCAGGGAACCGTTCGGCTTTTACACCTACCAGGCTACCCTAACTCGGTTTGATTTTTGGATGCCGTTACCAACATCACTGGAGCAGGTCTGGACTCTTCTACTGTACGCCCAACAGATTCCCATCTGGCAGTTCTGACAAACGAAGAGCGCTCGCAGCCGAAACCACAACCCGAAACCCGATGTTGTTGTTCTGGTTGTCCGGTTCGTTCCTGTTACGATTCGCCGAACGGCAATTCGTCGGATTGTTGTTCCAAGAACCGCCGCGCAGCATCCGGAAGTGCCTACCTAGTCTGTTGAATTTGATAGAATTTATCGGTTTTTATTCATACAGTTTTTATGTCGGTAACAACCATAATCTTTTTCCCTCACCCCGCCTCCGGCACCCCTCTCCCAAGCTTGGGAGAGGGGAAGGGGGAGAGGGCAATATCTTGAACACCAACACGTTTTTTGCATGAATTTTTATGCTTAAAAAATGTACAGAGTCAACAGCCTAGTGCCTGCCCCATCTTCACTCTCTTGTAAAAACAACAGATGTGAATATCTTTTGACGCAATCGCCAGGTATCCCCATGTGCTAAATGGGCTAGCCATATTTCTTTACTCTTAATTGCTCTTTGACAAAGTGGTCTAAGCTATTAAGATAGACATTCGCAAAGAATTGACTCGTAAGGTTGCCAATCGGTAATCCTATTCTGCGCTGTAAAGGTAATAGTAAATCATCGCCATGGTGTCAGTGATAAGGGGAAAGCAGCATGATAAGCCAAATACAGATGTGCTTCTCCAAAGCGTTTGGCAAAATATTCGATTTGTCGATAGGCAATTTCAGGTTTAGTTTTGCTCATTTAAAGTTAGTTGTTAAGTAGATGGGTAAGATTAAATATAATATAGTGCGTCATTGCACGAAGCAATCTTAACCATATACTGCGATTGCGTCGTCGTTCCTCCTCGCAATGACATCTTAAGTACCGGGAGCAAAATTAATTGTGTACTGTCATTGCGAGGAACGAAGCAATCGCAGAATGTAGGGTGTGTTACAGCACTAAGGATTTGATAATTTCGATCAATTGGCGGGTTGCTGTAAGCCTCTCTCCTTGCAGGAGAGAGGTTTGGAGAGAGGTCTTTTTCCTAACCAGAAATGTCTATTTTTTGCGTCCCTCAAAATTGGTAGGTCGTCCACACAGTACACTAATAGCATCTTGCAAACCCGCTTGGCTGAATTCAAACATGGGGATAAGGCTAGATATTTCATTTGCTGTTGTACCCAACCAACGTTTTTTCGGCATCGGATTTAGCCAAGCAATATGACGTACCTGTTGTTGCAACTGGGTAAGAAATTCTTGAGTTAATTGGTAGCGTTCCTCGCTGTAACCACCACGAGCAGCACCAGCATCACTGAAAACTAATACAGTCGTGCGCTCAGAGCAAACATAAGTTAAAATATCGCGGAATAATTCCCCTCGCTGATGATAAGAGTCCCGGTAAAGATATTCAACAGGACAATTGTGAAAGTAGTAAATTCCAGTTCTGCCCAAACGACCACCACCCAAGGCAGTTTCTGCTAATCTCTGTGATAGAGCGTGAAAAGGCATCATCGAACCGTCTTGATCAATTAATAACAGCAATTCTGCCCGATTTACTCGACTTGGAATCAATATTGGTTCGAGCAATATACCGTTGTGTCCAATATGGTTAATCGTCGCTTCCACATCCAACTCCGTAGGTTTCCCCTCACGTACCCGACGGCGTAAATACCGCCAAATTTGTTTCATTTGCCGTTGGGTAACAGGAAAAAAATCACCCTTCAAATGCCCGCTGCTAGCTAGTAAAACTGATTTTACTACTTGTGCCTCATCATTAGTCTGTGGTGGAGTAGAAGCAGGGGGATTTGGAGTACGTTTTTGCTTGCGTTTAGATAACCAATTACACACCCAGCGATAAAGTAAATATTCAAAAGTTATAGCTGTGAGGAATAGAATAATCCAAATAATCAAATTAATCTGCTTTGTAGTTAGGATTGGTTTTGCTGTTGCTATTGGTGTTGCTGTTGGTGTGGGATTTTCTGGCTGGGTTGGAGTTTGAGGTAGTTTTGGCTCTGGTGTTGCGGTTAGAGTCGGTGTTGGGGTTGGCTGTATGGTTGGTGGTTTTTGCCTTACTCGAATACCAAAAATAATTCCAACTCCTAACATCCCTAAAATGACAACAGAAGCAATAGGATAAATTTGACGCAGCCAAGATTTATTTACAGTTTCCGATACAGGTGCAACTGCATCACTACCGATCGCTTGCTCAAAGTGATAATCAAATATAGATTTTTCTTCAGTAGATTTAACCCACAAAGTTTGACACAAACGTTTCAAAGCAGCCTTGTCAGTAATGCCAAACCCACCTTGCAAAGACCGCAAAACTAAACGATACTCATCAATACCGAGTGGTAAACCTGCTTCTCTTAACCTGGTGAAGAGTTCCTGTAGGGGTAGTTCGTTCACTTAAGAACCCTTTAAATAACGTACATGATCTTGCCAACTCTTCAACAACACCCCTGCATAAGGCAATTTACCATCTAGTTTCTTCAAAACCTCATCTTCTGGATACCGTTTTAAAACCCGAAACCAATCAATTAATTCACTAGTACTAACTTTCTTCCCCGCTTCTCCTTTATCTTTCCCCATCTCATCCCGCAACTTCAAAAACCGAATTACGGCTTTTGCTACTAACGGCTGCCCAGAATTGGGAAAGTGAGAATTAATAATTTCTATCAATCGTTCGGGGGTAGGAAATTCTACATAATGAAATAAACATCTCCTCAAGAAAGCATCTGGTAAATCTTTCTCATCGTTGCTGGTAATAAAAACTATCGGTGCAGCTTTTGCTGGAATTTCTTCTCCAGTTTCATCAACAATAAACTTTTGCTGATCGAGTTCCAATAATAAATCGTTGGGAAAATCAATGTCAGCTTTATCAATTTCATCAATTAGCACTACCGTGCGCTGACTGTTCTGAAAAGCACGTCCCAGAGGTTTCCATTGCACGTAGGTAGCGGGATTATTAATACGAGGAATATCCTCATCTTTAATTATCCTACCTGCGGCAGCAAGTTGAGCATCCCGCAAGCGAGTCACTGCATCATAGCTATACAAACCATCTTTTGCTTGACTGGTAGATTTGATATACCAAGCTTCAAGTGGTAAACGAAGTTCGTAAGCCACAGCACGCGCCAATCTGGTTTTACCACATCCCGGTTCCCCTTTGAGTAGTAAAGGACGTTCCAGGTAAATAGCTAGGTTTACTGCTTCGATTAATTCCTCATAAGGTAAATAAGGATATAGTAACTGCCCATTGGTATCTCGTTCTCCCCACTGGGGTTGCACCTTTCCTGTATATTCAAGTTGGTTGTGACTTAGTGTTTCAGCCATCTGTCTTTTTCTTCATACCAGTTACAGTTACACAGGTGACAGATTTCTAACATTGCTAGCTCTGGAATCCCATTTTCACTATTGTCTAATATTTCTTGAACTAATTCATTTACTAATTTATTTTCTGTATTATTAATCGCTTCTAAAAGAGGCAATTTATCAAATTCAATTTCTACTGTTTCAATCCAATCATTTAAAATCTGATTACCAAAGGGAGTAATCGATGGTAATTTAATCGGAATTTTCGGTTCCCAGTTTGGCTCCAGTTTTTCCACAAACAAGGTATTTTGCGTACCCATAAAACCTTCATAATCTACTAAAAACATCAATAGCTGATACTCAGCAGATACAACCTTCCGTGCCAGACTAGCTAATGGTAGCCAAAACTCTTGAATTAGCTCCTGTAAATACTCCTGGGGCATACAATCGACATCGTGGAACACCAAAATCACATTTTGAGTTTGCCAGCAGCCATAAACTTGTTCAACAATCTCTGAGGGTGTGGGGTGTTTTCCTCTTAAACCTACTCTATCTCCTAATTCTCGCCATAAAGCATTAATATCCCTTCTACGCCCGATGCGGTTGAGTTGGACTCCGATCGACTTACTTGTAATACCGTGGCGAATATGTTGAGTAATTAATCGATTCAGTAACCAACGTTGTGCATAATCTGGTGAACCATGTAGCAGAAAAGTTGCGATCGATTGGGCTTTGAGAAATTTTTTAAATGAAAGTACTTGTTCGCGATAACCAAGTTTTAATAATGCATGATATAAATCGCAACTAGTATTTGATATATTTTGATTTTCAATCTCTTGTTTTAACTTATCCCGTTCTGCTTCGGCTTGTTCAATATCCTTTTCCACTTTGAAGATAGCTAAAGCATCTGTCTGTGTAACCTTAGCCATCCGTAAGTGTAATATCTTCTCCTCTACCAAATCGAGTATTTTTTGCAGTTCTTCACATTGATTCATGTCGAGCAAGTAACAGGAGATTTCGTTGTATTTATTGTTGTAATAGATTTTGGTAGTGTTTAACTACAATAGACATCGCAGGAATTGAAAAGACCCCTCTCCAAACCTCTCCCCCACTGGGGGAGAGGCTTAAAACCCCCATTCCCTCATAGGGAAGGGGGGTAGGGGGGCTCGCGGTTTGTGTGTAATTTAAAACCATAGAAATGTTTTCCGGAGATGTCTAATCATAAAATAAGAAGTTCAGTTTTAGAGGATACAGGTATAAAACTTATACATTGACAAAATATTCATTATCTGATTTTACTCATTTAACGTATATTAATCTTAAAAAGCTAACAACCTTTCTTATTAATAGGTTGAGGTTCGATCAACTTATGCACTTAAGGGAAAAATGGCAGCATATCGCCTAAAATCTGGATGTTTAGATCACAAGATAACTGTTAACTGCTCACTACTTCCTATTCACTACTCATTCCGCGAACCAAAATCACGGTACAATCAACGCCGGATGCGATCGCTTCTGGAATATTGCCCTTCATCGCTTGCTGCAACATTCCTTCACCAGAAGCACCTAAAACGACTAGATCGAAACCTTCGCTTTTTACTAAGTTAATGATTCCTTCAGATACGGAAGCCGCTTTCATTGGCATAATTTCTACTTGATTAGATAGCTTGTATCTATTAACCAGCAGGTTTTTGGCTACTTCCAACCCTTTCGTATCCGTTTGGGTTTGAGATGGAGAAAAAACTTGTGTGAGACGAATTTCTAATTTTTTGTTAAAAGTAGTTAAAGCAGGTAATAATTTAAGCGCAATTTTTGAGTTGGGGCCACCAGCCATTGGCACTAAACAGCGCTTAAAATTGACAAGGTTAAAAGAATTTCCCAGCCTTACCAGTAGCAACTCACAGGTAGCTTGACGGATTATGGTATCTACAACATTACCAAAAATGCGACCGGGAGTATTAGTACTACCTTTCCACCCCATTAAAACTGTATCTATATGCCGCTCTTTAATTGCATCTAATGTTGCACTTGCAACGTTATGAGCAACTTTGATTTGTGTATGCACGGGGATATTCCATTTTTTACCCATAATTTCCGCAGATAACAGCAACTGCCGACTTGGTGAAGTTTTTACCGGAGTTTCTGCTGGATTATTATGACGAGAAATAGTAATTACCTGCAAACATTCAATTTCGTAGCGGTTGTATTTAGCAATTAACGCTGCCATCTGTAATAGCGTGTCTGCGGTTTCGGGATTAGCTACCAAAACTAATAATCTTCCTCGCCCAACACTCGGTGACTTAGTTTGATATACGGTGTAGGAAGGTTTGATTTTCGGCTGATTGGGAAAGCTTTTGCAATTAAGGTAGTTGGCTTCGGCTCGAATAATATCTCCCCTACTAATCATTCCTACAAACCTATGTCCTTGTAAAACTGGCAAACGGCTGATTTGATGTCTATCTAATAAATATAGTACGTTGCCTAAATTATATTTAGTGCTAATAGTTACCGGATGCGGTGTCATGATTTCTTTTACAGATGCATCTCTAGACAATTGACCTTCCCGTATTTTCATTAAATCGCTTTGGGTAACAATTCCTACTAATTTATTATTTTCTAATACGGGAAAGCCGCGTTGTGTAGAATGAGAAAATGCTTGTATGGCTTCATCTACAGTCATTTGTGATTGCAGGGTTTCGACTCGACGCTGCATAACTTCATTGGCGGTCAGTTGGGTAATTCTACCATCGATAGAAGTTACTGTATCGATGTCAATACCGTTAAGCTGTAAAAGTTTGGCATACAGCGAACCCGGTATCAATTTATCGGCAACCAGATAAGAAGTGACAGAACCAATCATCAAAGGCAATACCAGATTAAAATCTGTAGTTATCTCAAAGATAATCATAATTGCTGTGATGGGTACTTTAGAAACGCCACTAAAAAATGCCCCCATTCCCACCAAAGCGTAAGTATTAGGCGAACTTATCCCCAAAATTTGAAATTCGACAAAGCCAACCAAGTATCCCAAACAAGAACCTAATATAAGACTCGGAGCAAATAACCCTCCCGGCGCTCCCGAACCAAATGCTACTAGTGTGAGAATAAATTGAGCTATAAATACTAGCGCAACTCTGTAAACGCTTAGATCGCCAGTAATAATAAATTGTCTCAAACCAGTATTATTGCGGAAAGTTTCGGGTAGTACGGCGATGATGATGCCAGAAATTAAGCCAGCTAAAGCTAGTCTCAAAGGTAAACTTATGCCCAATTTGCGATAATATTTAAGGCTTTGAATTAAACCTTGGCGAAATAATGCAGCGAATAAACCCGCGAGAATACCCAAAAGTAAGTAAAAAGGAAGTTCTGTAATTGTAAAACTGCTGGTTGACTCGATTAATTCCAGGTTTAGCTGCAAACTTCTACCACCTAAAAGCCGAGAAAGCACCCCGCCAATAAACGAAGCGATTATAGCTGTTCCCAGAGTTATTCCCGATAAATCTTGCAGTAATTCTTCTACAACAAATAAAATACCCGTAATAGGAGCATTAAAAGCTGCTGCTAATCCCGCACCAGCACCCGCAGCTATCATTTGTCTGCGATGATCTGGAGAAGTCGGAACTACCCGACTCATTCCTGCTGCTAAAGCTGCACCAACATGAACGGTAGGTCCCTGTCTTCCCAAAGTCATTCCCGAACCCAATGTAAGTACAGCGCTAACCAGTTTTACAGCAGCCACTCGCCAAGATAATCTTATAGGAACATTAGCTAAAGAAGCTTTCACTTGAGGAATACCGCTACCTGAAGCCTCTGGTGCAAACCTATCTACCAAAAAGCCAGCTATAAAGCCAAAGCTAGCGCCAATTAACGGTAAAGCTAAAAACGCCGGTATTACGTAGGAAGTACTGACTCGAAACGTTCCCATAAATCCCGAACTAAATCTCAGAAATATCGCGGATAAAGCAGCAACTACTCCAATGACGCAAGCTTCTGCAATTGCTAAACCTTTTCTGGGCCGCCAAAAATCACGAAAGTACTTATTGAGAAACATATTGCGACATTGTAAATTGGGAATTGGGAATTGGGAATTGCTAATTCACAATTATCAGAATATATATTTATCTAGCTTTTAGCTTTTAGCTTTTAGCTTTTATTACTATAAAATAGCCATCTTTGCTTGTTTCTTGCTTATTTATGCTTCAAACCAAGAAATATTTATAATCAGTTATAACAGTTATAAAAATTCTTAATTATTAGGCAATAAAAACACTATTGATAAATTTATAACTTACGCAAGCCCTCCTTTAAAAGGGGGGTTGGGGGGAACATAAATATTATCTTATTGTATAAAAAACATAGTTGGAAAATGACCAATTAATTAATAATTTGTTACCTTTAATTATTAGTAGGTTTATATGTTACAAAGGCTTATTAATGATTTATAACTATGCTCATCCCTAGTATTGCATCAAGGGAAAGAAAGTAAGCGATCGCCCGCATCAGCGGTAATTAAACAACAAACCAACTATTTTTCCCTGCTTGCTACTTTTTACTTTCAACTTCCTACCCTTAGCAAATACTTAAATGTTTTTACGAATTTACGAATTATTTTTCCCAGTGGTAGATAATCCATCAACTATTAAAGATGGAGTGTAACAGGAGCCATTCCAATCAGCATCACCACCAAGTTTAATTAACTGTTTTAGCGCGGTATAAATATTGCCAGATACCATAGTATCTTTAACACGGCCGGTAACTTGACCATTTTCTACGCGATAGCCCAAATCGATATTAATCGAAAAATCGCCAGAAATCTCTCCACCCCCGCCGAGCATCTGGTCTACAATCAAACCGTTATCCATTCCTTCGATTAATTCTTGCAAGCTTCCATTTCCCGGTTCGATCAAAAAATTAAATAACCCTGGAGTCGGGTAACTACTTAAACTAGGGCGAAAACCGTTACCAGTAGGAGCAATTTCTAACTGATTCCCAGTAGCGCGATCGCAATAAAAATTTTGCAGTATTCCGTCTTTAATAAAAACTAAATGCGTGGTAGGTGTACCTTCATCATCGAAGGGGCAACTGTAAGGCCCTGCCGTGGGATCTTGATAAAGTGTAAGTTCGGGGGAAACCACTGGTTGATCTATACGTTTGCCCCAAGGAGAAGCTCCTTCTAACACCCGCTTACCATTAAGTGCTGCTTGCAAAGTACCCCAAAGCATATCAGCAGCTTTAGAAGTAAACAAAACCGGAATCCGTGTGAATGGTGCTTCTACATTTGATTGCGCCCAATTCAAGCGCTGTAAAATTTGTTGAGCTAATCGATCCGGATTGAGTTTTCCCCGTTCGGTTTGCCCGTCAGCAACGCTCAAAAAATCATCCCCGCGTACCCATTCTGCGGCAGTATAGCAGCTAAGGGTAGTATCGGTATAGTGAGAATCCAAGCCTTTAGTATTCATCAAACGAGTAGTTTCGACATCGCATTCCCAATCACCATTACAGATCGCATCGGGGTAGACATCGCGAATCAAAGCGATAGTTTGCTTACCCCACTCCACCAATGTTTCTGGTGGTACATCTTCACCTAAATTCGGATAAACAACTTGAGATAACCCAGTTAATTTCGCCTCTTCAGGCTGATTTAACTTACTCAAAGCAATAGCTCGCTCAACCATTGTTACAGCTTCCACAGGCCCATTTGCAACAGTAAGCCCCGGACAACCTTCATACCATAGCCGTAAAGCAGTTCCCGTACTTTGATTGCTTTCAAGCTGTTTCAGACGATTTGCCTCAAAAAACACCGGCTTAGAAAGCGATCGCGATTGATAAACCTCCGCTTCACTCGCACCAGCCTTGATGGCGACTTCTAAAAGTTGCTCCGCTAAATCATTAGTCATTTTAAGTTGTTAGTGGTTAGTTGTTAGTGGTTAGTTGTTAGCCAACAGGAAATAAGGATATCAGCGAACAGTCACCAGTTACCAGCCAAGAGTGAACAGTTACCAGTTAGCAGTTAGGAATAAAAAATAATCACCCCATCTCCCCATCTCCCCATCTCCCCATCTCCCCACCTCCCCACCTCCCCACCTCCCATTACCAATTCCCTCCAATCAAATTTCTCTCAACAACCAAAACCCAGCAAAGGATTCGGAATTGGGATCTGACTGTATTCCAATAAAATGAACGCCGTTAGCTTTTTGTTTGACTTGTTCAAAGTTTTTTGCTTCTATTTGCATTTGAGAATTTTTGATATTTGCTAAAATCCAACTGTCAGTTGCACCTGTTTCTAGAAGCAATCTTGTTTGCTTGGAAGTATCAACCCTTAACCAAGCTAATTCTAAACCTGACATCCAAGCAGCTATGGGTAACGATCTATTTGAATAAATCAAAACTCCAGGTATCTTAGTTTCAGAAGAAACGCCTGCTAAATCCAAGGGAAAAGCTTCACCAAAATCAATATTCCACTCTGGCATATCAGCAAAATCTACACCGCTCAAGGTGACAAATTTTAATTGTTCTCCTTCTAAAGCATCGGGCAACCGTTTGGGCAAAGGAGAATCCAACCGTACCGAGGGGTTTGAACCTCCTTGAAAACCCGCTTCTTGGGGATAAACTTCTTCCATCCGCTGTTCGAGCCATTGATTAAGCACTAATGTCCGACGGCTAGCTTGCGCTGGAATACCAATATCTTCGCAAGCTCTGGTAATCATATTGTTCATTTGACGACGGAAAAAGCGGATTTTGACTGGTGCTTCTCCGGCTTTATCTATCGCTTCTTGCACGGCGGTTTGCAGCCATACAGAGTTTACCGTTGAGCTAGAGCAGTATTTAGCGTAGCGAAATAAGGAATCAGTCTTGCTGCTTATATCCTTATGAGTTTCACAAATCAAGACTTCCCAAACTTTCTTGTTATCCTCGTCCAAAATCGGACGCGAGTAATAATCTAATTCCCAAACACTGCCCATAATATGCCGTAATCCTAAGTCGCACTTTATATCTATTTTTATGATACGAGTCTACAGGCAACTATAGAACAAGCAGGGATGAGCCGCGCCTTATGGTAAATAGCTGGTACCTCTGGAAGAAAACCCGAAGAAAAACTTGGATCGAAATGTTATTAAAATTATTAATTCTATTTATTCGGCTATCATCTAACACCTACGTGTTAAAAAAATAGTTGAAAATACTGATTCAACTTCAACAATGTCGATTCTGGCTTTAATTGTGGGAACTATAAATAATGGGCAATTACTATTTTAAGGGGTGGATCGATGCTTTCCTACAGTGCTAGTCAACTTTTTGACTTAACTACAGTTGTAAAAGCTTCAGAAGCGATACAAAGCGAGATTAATATAGAAAATTTACCTTGCAGGGTGCTAAATATTATTGTAGAAAATGCTGGCGCTAAAAAAGGTTGTTTGATTCTAAAAAAGAATAAAGCTTGTTTTGTAGAAGCAATTGTAGAAACGATTGAACATAGCGAAAATAACAATCAAATAGCCAAATCAATTCCAGTCGCCGAATGTTTTAATATACCTCAAGAAGTCATCAATTATGTTATCAATTTTCGAGAAAGTTTAACAATTCCGAACGCAATAGATTCTATATACAATCAAGATATTTATATTAAACAACATAAATGCAAATCTATTGTATGCATTCCAATTAATTTTAAAACCAAATTTATCGGGATTATTTATTTAGAGAATAAGTTAGAAACAAATGCATTTACGCCGTTCAAATTAGAAATCATCAAAATACTTGTTTCTCAAGTTGGTATTGCAATTAGAAATGCTCGTTTATTTGCTAGCGAAGAAGAAAAATCCCGAATTCTTAAATTTAGAAGCGAAATTGATTCAACTTTAGCAAAAAGCAACAATTTGCAACAAATGCTGCAAAAATGCACGGAAATAATAGTGTCCTACTTAGATGTAGCTTTTGCGAGAATTTGGACTCATAATCCACAAGAAAAACTATTACATTTGCAATCTAGCGCTGGTATGTATACGCATATTGATGGCGCACACAGCCGCATACCTGTAGGTAAATTTAAAATCGGCTTAATAGCTCAAGAGCGAAAACCTCATATTACTAATTCCGTTCAAACTGATGAAAGAGTAAACAATAAACAGTGGGCTATTCGTGAAGGAATGATAGGTTTTGCTGGATATCCCTTAATTGCTGATTCAGAAGTTGTGGGTGTAGTAGCAATGTTTTCCAAGCAGCAGCTAAATCAAAACACCCTTAATACGTTAAGTTTCATAGCAGAAGAAATTGCTGTTGCCATTAAACATAAAATCATAGAAAAAGCTTTACAGCACAAAGAAGAACAATACCGCAGTATTTTTGAAACCGTAAATGATGGACTATCAATATTTGACTTAGAAACTGGTAAATCTATTGCTGTAAATCCCACATGGTGTCAAATGTATGGTTATTCTAATGAAGAATTTATTAGTTTAGAAGCCTCAGATTACATTCATCCAGACTTTCTGCATTTATTTGATAATTTTATCGGAAGCGTTAAAGCTGGTAAGGAATTTTATTTTCAAGGTGTTTGTATTCACAAAAATGGTAAATTATTTGATGTTGAAGTAAAAGGCACATCTTATATTTATAGCGGTAAGTCTCATGCATTGACAATTGCGCGAGATATTAGCCAACGAAAACAAACTGAAAAAGTTTTAAAACAACGCACGCAGGAATTAGAACAAGCTTTAGTTAAATTACAATCGACTCAATCGCAACTTATACAAACTGAAAAAATTTCCCAACTCGGACAATTGGTTGCTGGTGTAGCACACGAAGTCAACAATCCCGTTGGTTTTATTTCGGGTAATTTATCTCATGCGGAAGAATATGTAAAAGATTTAACTTGCTTACTAAATTCATATCGACAAGAATTTCCCAGCCCTGGAGATGCCATCGAAGAACAAATTGAAGCAGTAGACTTAGAATACTTACTTGAAGATTTACCTAAAATGATTTCTTCGATGAAATTAGGAACCGATCGCATCAAGAATATCATGCTTTCATTACGCAATTATTCGCGTACAAGTTCTGATGAAAAGAAAGCAGTAAACTTACATGAAGGTATTAATACTACCTTAATGATTTTATCTCATCGCCTCAAAGCAAAACCCCAACGTCCGGAAATTCAAATTGTGAAAAAATATGGCGATTTGCCTTTAGTTGAATGCTATTACGGTCAAATAAATCAAGTATTTATGAATTTGATTTCTAACGCGATCGATGCTTTAGAAGAATCAAATCAAAATAAAAGCTACGAACAGGTCAATCAAAATCCTAACATTATCACAATTACAACCGCTGCGGATGATAACTGGGCAATTATAATTATTGCAGATAACGGAACCGGAATTCCCCCGCAAGTAAAATCGAAATTATTTGATGCTTTCTTCACTACCAAGGTAGAAGGAAAAGGTACTGGTTTAGGATTATCAATTAGTTATCAAATCGTTACGGAAAAGCATGGTGGAAGTTTGGAGTGTATTTCTTCACCAGGGAATGGTGCTAAATTTGTGATTCGGATTCCGGTTTGAATTTATAATAGTTGATAGATAGCAGACAAATGGTATCATGATGCAGTTAGAAATTCAAAAAAACTCTTACACAACCGAACAATATTTAGAACTTGAAGAAAAAGCTGAATTTAGAAGCGAATATCGCGATGGGGAAATTGTTCCAATGACTGGTGGTACTACCAATCATAATAAAATCACATTGAATCTAGCTGCATCATTAAAAATTACTCTTAGAGGTAAAAAATATGATGTTTATATGTCAGATGTCAGGTTATGGATACCCCGATATCGTCAATATACTTATCCTGATGTAATGCTAATTGAGGGAGAACCTGTTTATACGGGTACTAATACAACTACCGTAATGAATCCTTCGTTAATTGCTGAAGTGTTATCAAAATCTACTAAAAATTACGATCAAGGAGATAAATTTCTATATTATCGCTCAATTCCAGAATTTAAAGAATATATTTTAATAGACCAATATAACTACCATGTCATGCAGTACGTTAAAACTGGTGAAGATAAATGGTTATTAACAGAATTAGAAGGAAAAGAAAAGAATTTATCGCTACAAACAATTGATTTCCAAATTCAACTTAGCGAGCTTTACGAACAAGTTGATTTTACGAATCAAGAGGAATAAGCAGGAAAATTTGGGTATAGGAAAATTTTTTCTTTAGGTCTAAAATAACCCAGTCAAGGTAAAATAATTTAGATTTGCCCAGCATCACACACCTAAAAGTATGATTATGAATTCTACACTTGAACGTGCATTTACAAATCGTCGCGTACTAAAAGTCATCAGCGGTTTGAATAACTTTGATACTAACCGCGTTGCTGCAACCGTGAAAGCAGCACATTACGGTGGTGCAAGTTTTCTTGATATTGCTGCTGATGCCGATTTGGTAAAAATGGCGAAAGAATTGACCGATTTACCGATTTGTGTTTCGGCTGTAGAACCCGAAAAATTTCTCAAAGCAGTTGCAGCCGGTGCCGATTTAATCGAAATAGGTAACTTTGATTCTTTCTACAGTCAAGGAATCAGATTTGAAGCCGAAGAAGTTTTAGCTTTAACAAAACAAACCCGCGCCTTACTTCCCCGAATCACCCTTTCCGTTACCGTTCCCCATATCCTTACATTAGACAAACAGGTACAGTTAGCAGAAGAATTAATTGCATCTGGTGCAGATATTATTCAAACAGAAGGCGGTACCAGCAGCAAACCTCAAAATGCAGGTACTTTAGGATTAATTGAAAAAGCATCTCCCACCTTAGCAGCGGCTTACGAAATCTCTCGTGCTGTATCCGTTCCCGTACTTTGTGCTTCCGGAATTTCCAGCGTTACCGCACCTTTAGCGATCGCCAGTGGTGCTGCTGGTGTCGGAGTCGGTTCTGCAATTAACCAGCTTGATAGTGAAGTTGCGATGATTGCTGCTGTACGCAGTTTGGTTGAAGCGATTACAACGGCAGAAAAAGTTAGGAGTTAATAAGTGTAGAGACGTAGCATTGCTACGTCTCTTCTTCAGTTAGTAGCTAGTAATTAGAAATAAGGAATTGGGAATTACAAATTACAAATTACAAATTTCTTAATTGCGGTTACAAATCAAAGTATTAGGAGACGTCGCAATGCTACATCTCTACATTGTTTAACCCATAACTCTTACGGAGTGACAAGCACGCCCTAAATACTCCATATTCATATTCATATAGTTTGATTTACGTCCAGCAATGAGAAAATTTTCTAGTGAATGAAGATTAAAATTAGGTGTTTGATTTTTTCGTTTTTATTATAGTGGAATCGCGATCGCAAACTCTGTACCCTTACCAATAACAGAATTATAACTTAACTTACCCCCATGCTTTTCTTCAACAATTTGTTTTGCTATAGCCAATCCTAACCCCGTACCTTTACCGACTTCTTTAGTAGTAAATAAATGCTCAAAGATTTGTTGCTGAACTTCTTCACTCATTCCTTTACCATTATCTGCAATTGATATTTTTACATTATTATTTTCAACTGAGGTTTTAACGGTAATTTTATTGGGGTTTGCTTTAATTTCTTCAAAACTAAGTCCGCTATTAAACTCTTCTAAAGCATCAATTGCATTCGCCAAAATATTCATAAATACCTGATTTAATTGTCCGGGGAAACATTCAATTTGCGGTAAATCGCCGTACTCAGTTATCACTTCAATTACTGGTCGTTTCTCGTTAGCTTTAAGACGATGTTTGAGAATTAAAATTGTGCTGTCAATGCCTTGATGAATGTTAAATGCGACTTTATAATCTTTATCGGCACGAGAGAAAATTCTTAAGCTAGTGCTGATATTTTTTAATCTGTCGCAAGCCATCACCATTGAATCTAGAACTTTAGGTAAATCTTCTAAGCTATAATCTAAATCTATTTCTTCAGCGTGTTCGAGAATTTCTTCATCTGGATTTGGTAGGCTTTCTTGATATAATTTCAGGTGTTCGGTTAGATCGGCAAAAGTGGGTTTAGTTTGTTTGAGACTTGCGGAAATAAAGCCTAAAGGATTATTCATCTCATGGGCTACCCCAGCAACTAAGTTACCCAAAGCAGACATTTTTTCACTTTGAACTATTTGTAATTGTGCTTGTTGTAAATTCTCTAATGCTTGTTGCGCTTGTTGATAAAGTTGAGCATTTTCTAAAGATATTGCAGCTTGGGAGGAAAGTAAATTAATTACTTGTAAACGTTCGCGAGTAAACACCCCGCTTGTTAGTTGATTTTCTAAGTAGAGAATTGCGACTAAATGCCCTTGATTAATAATTGGAGTACACAATAAACTCTTGGGTTGATGTGCGAGCATATATTCGCCAATAATTCCGGGTATGTCTGTTTGACCATTATCGAATGCTACAGTTTCTTGAGTATTCTTGACGTAATTAATAATTTTTTTGGGGATATCTTGACAAGTATCAACTGGTTGTGAATCAAGAATAGTATGTATTTGAGCGATGCTATTGTCTTGATGAGGAATAGATGTAATTGCTCGGACTTGCCAATTATCTTCCTCGGGAAGAATGAGAATGCATTTTTTTGCACCAGAGTTTTCCAGAAGAGTTTTGGTAAGACTGGCGATCAGTTGATCTAATTCAATGGTACTAGAAATAGTTTGAGCGGCTTTGAGTACAGAGTTAAAATCTAGGATGTCGGAAATTTTTGTACTGCTAGTGTAAGTCGATGATATAGTTGATGTCTGGGTAATAATAGCGATAGTTTCAAGGGGATTGAGGCTCAGTCGTCGCTGTTCTAGGATGGGCTTGAGTAGTTGATGATAGCGTTTTTCTAAGTCCTCGCTTTTAACTTTTGCTCCCCAGCGTGCATAACAATAGTAAGCTTCTTGCATATAGCCGCTCGCAACTTTTTCTTTACCCCACTCAAGGTAGAATTTGGCTGCTAGTTCGTTGGCTAAGGCTTCTTCTTGGATATAGCCGTTTTCTTTGGCTCCTGATATGGCTTTGTCGTATAAATCTCCTGCT
The DNA here is from genome assembly GCF_963920925.1 of Calothrix sp. CCY 0018. Classification (NCBI taxonomy): domain Bacteria; kingdom Bacillati; phylum Cyanobacteriota; class Cyanophyceae; order Nostocales; family Calotrichaceae; genus Calothrix; species Calothrix sp. CCY 0018. Next base: position 207,797 of record NZ_CAWUDI010000007.1, read on the forward strand.
TCATAATTCTTACCTAATACCCGATATTTTTCAGCTTCCACCAAATGAAACTTATGTAGATGATTCATCGGTGCATAGTTTGCCCAGTGTTCCAATTTCTTTTGATTGATTACCACCTTTTCAAGAACATGAGTTTGTTCCCTTGCAGAAATGGAGGCAAATAATGTTAAATCAATCAAGGAGCTGTAGAAACAAAACAAAGTTATTCCAAACATTCCGGCAATGCTATCAGCATAGGGTTCTGCTAACATGGCACAATTTGCGGCTTGTTCGTATTCCCCTAATAAGTAGCACAGAACGGTTTTGTTGTAGTACAAGTAGTAAAGACAAGTCCGATTATTAGCTTGTTGCAGCATTAACAATGCTTGCGCTTCATTATAAACTTCTCCGTTTAGCTGAGAGGGATCGTCTGAACATCCCAGCAAATTCAAAACAGCTTGGTGATAGGGAAGATGGAAATAAAGGGATGATTCTTGTTTAAGTTGCAAGATACTCTGCCGATAGTTTTCCATTTCGACTGCCAAGGCTGACAGTTCATGACCTGCAAAGTATGCATAGATGGAATACATGCAAGCATTTAAGCCACTACTCTCTAAATCCCCTGTTTCTAAGCCTACTTGATAAGCTTCTTGGAAGAAGGCTAATCGGCTGCTCAGAGATTCCTGCCAATGGCTGGTGAAAGAATGAGCGATAAAATAGGTGCGACATTTGCCAGCTTTTGCCCCGAAGCGGTCAAGGAGCTTTAAAGCCAACTGTCCAAACTGATATCCCGCATCTAAATCACCGATAACTCCGCAAAGCACCAGCCCATAATCAGCATAGGAAAAAGCAGAAATTTCGCAATTTCCTTCTACAATCGACAACTCAATCTGCTTAAAGATTAATAATGGCATGAGTTGGGGGAACCCTTGATAAGCCGATGGAACCATTTGAGTTAAAATTCGCATGGCTGCCAGCTTCAGTGGATCGGTCATGATTGGGGCATCCAATAAACTAGAAATGTCACGCCCTTGCCACAATTGGATAGTTTGTTGTAATGTTTGCCCAATATCTGTAGGGGTTGGTTCTTGGGGAAATTCGACTCCTAAAAGTTGGAGCAAATCTAGTCCAATTTGAATTGACTCTAGTAATTCACTCCGGGCTTTTGCTGCCAACATTTTTATTTCATAAACCCGAATTTTCTCCAGTAAACTATCTGTATGAGATAAAAATATTGCTGCGAATTCCTCCATCTGCTCGTAATTTGTACTCAGATAAGCAACTTCTGCGGCTAGCTCATAAATTGTCCGAGTTAAATTTATCTGAGACTGCCAACTATTTTCTGGCAAGAGTTCGATGCAGATTTTTATATATCGAACTGCCGCATCATAAGCAGTTGATAGTTTAGCTTTTCGAGTTGCTGTTAAATTCAATTGCAACAGTTGCTTTTGCTCTTGCTCTTCAATGATTAAACTACGTCCAATATTCATTTGGTTAACAATCGAAAAGACGTTCTCTTCCCGCTCTAATCCTGAGGCATTTTTGAACAGTATTTGACCAATTTGCAAATGTGTCGATTGTTTTTGCTCGTCGGGAATCAAAGAATAGGCAGCTTGTTGTACTCTGTCATGTAAAAATTTGTATTCAGCTAATTGTTTGTTAATATTTCTGTTGTCCAGCCCCAATTGATCGTTATCTTCACCCTGGTAAAACTTATATACCTCAGTTTGAGGTAAAACCAAATCTGCCTGCAAAGCAGTCCACAAATTAGCTGCCACTTCTACCTCAGATAATTGGCAAACAATTGTTAACGTTTGTAAATTAAACTGATTGCCAATACAAGCAGCAAGTTTCAATACCTGTTGAGTCGATTTTGGTAATCTTCTTAATTGAATTACCATGAACTCAACAACATCATCCGTAAGTGTTTGCTGATTAATTTGGGAAATATCGCATTGCCAGCATCCCTGGGAAAAATTAAATTCAATTAGTCCGTCTTGGTGTAACGATTTGAGAAATTGTGTTGCAAAAAAGGGATTACCTTGAATTTTACGATAAATCAATTGTGACAGAGAAAACGCCAAATCCTCGGTACAGTTTAATGTATCTGCGACAAGCTGATTTAATTTGATTTGACTTAAAGGTTCCAGGGTAATTGTATTGATAATTCCCTTTAATTTGCTAATTGCATCTAATACAATCATCAAAGGATGAGCAGGCGACACTTCATTATCTCGATAAGCACCAATTAATAACAAATATCCTTGATTACCCCGCTCCATTAATAATTGGATGAGTTTCAAGGAAGCAGAATCAGCCCATTGTAAGTCATCTAAAAACATCACTACGGGATGTTCTTTTATGGTGAATACTTGAACAAACTTTTGAAATAATAAATTAAACCTATTTTGTGCTGCAATACCAGATAATTCTGTTGCTGGTGGTTGAGTGTCAATAATTTTTTCTAACTCAGGTATAACATCAATAATTATCTGTCCGTCTTCACCTAATGCTTGGAGTATTTTACTTTTCCATAGTTGAATATGAGTATCACTTTCGGCGATTAATTGCCTCATTAAATCGCGGAATGCTTGTACAAATGCCGAAAAGGGAATATTGCGATTAAACTGGTCAAATTTGCCTTTGATAAAATAACCGTGCTGTTTGACAATTGGTTTGTGAACTTCGTTAACTACCGCAGTTTTTCCAATCCCAGAAAAACCAGCAATTAACATTAGTTCGCTGTTGCCTGCTGATACTCTCTCAAATGCTTTTAATAGTTGCTCAACTTCCTTTTCTCGACCATATAATTTATCTGGAATAATAAATTTATCGCAAATATCTCGTTGCGCTATTTTAAAATTGGCAATTTTTCCTGTTGATTTTATTTTTAATAAACAATTTTCTAAATCATGCTTCAATCCCAAAGCACTTTGATATCTGTCTTCGGCATTTTTTGCCATTAACTTCATGACGATAT